>JALWTK010000001.1 GCA_027082875.1 Sulfurimonas sp.
ACATACTTCATCTCACCCTTCATCATCAACTCTGCTTCGAGAGAACTACCCGCTTCATCTTGATACATCACTTCACCTTCAAACGCAACAAGGTTCATAAAATGTGCTATACGACGACGCATCTCATCTTCACTACTTCCACCAAGAGGTATCCCTACCACAACGCAATCTATCTCCCACTCAAGGATGGCTTTTTTAACTTCTAAAGAGGCTTGATTACGATTTTTTCGTATAATTGCTGGGAGGGGTGTTACTATATCTTTGTGAGCAGAATATGCTAAGCCTATTCTTTTTAAGCCCAAATCTATCGCTATATATTTCATCATTTACCCAGACAAAAAGAGCCAAACATCTTCTCAAGCATCTCATCATTTTCAAAGGGTCTGGTAATACTTGCCATCTCTTTAACTGCTTCACTTAGATGAAAAGAAAATATCTCTAACTCCTGCAACTCTAGGGGGAGATAAGCTTCTTGTATATTTTGAAGTGTTGCTTCTACTGCAGAGATTTGTCTTTGGGAGATAAGCATGATCTCATCAGAGGAGTTTGTTCTGTCCATATACTCTTGAAGGATCTCTATGAGCGGAGTTACATCAACTTTTGAGTTAAGCTTCAGATCAAATGATAACTGCTCATCATTAAATTTCTTCTCTAAGTCTATTTTATTGTTTACATAGATAACTTTTTTTTCATCTTTATGCGACTCTATCAAAGAGAGTATCTGGTGATCTTCTTCATCTTTTATCCGTGAATTATCAAAAAGAGCTACTACTATATCACACTCTTTTATAGCCTCTAAGCTTCGCTCTATCCCTATGCGTTCTATCGCATCATCAGCTACGCGTATCCCCGCAGTATCTACCATACGGATAAGATGCGTTCCAATTTTTACAGACTCCTCTATGGTATCTCTTGTCGTTCCTGCTATCTCGCTTACAATCGCTCTATCGTAACTCAAAAGTGCATTGAGCAGTGAACTTTTACCTACATTTGGCTTTCCCACTATAGCTACGCGGAAACCTTGCATTAAACCTGCCCTACTCTTACTTACCTGAAGTGTTTTTTCTAAATCTTTTGAAAGTTTTTGAAGTTTTTGCATAATCTGCTTGACTAAGTCCTCTGGCAAATCCTCCTCAGCATAGTCAATACTCACCTCCGAATAAGCAAGAATATGGATAATCTCATCTCTAACCTCTTCTATAAACTCTTTAAGAGAACCTTTCATCTGCTTAGCAAGAATCTTCGCTGCATCTTCGCTTTTTGCGTCTATAAGCCCAGCAATGGCTTCTGCTTCACTTAGGTCAATCCTACCATTAAAAAAAGCACGCTTAGAAAACTCTCCAGATTCTGCAAGCCTAGCTCCTGCTTCTATAGATGCCTTTAAGATGCTCTGTGCCACGATGAAACCACCATGACACTGAATTTCTACAACATCTTCAGCTGTAAACGAATATGGGGCTTGAAAGTAGATTACTAGAGATTCATCTATGAGTTCATCTTGTGCGTTGTATATGCTAGCAAGAGAGACATATCTTGGAGTGAGAGTACTTTTATGTGTAAGTTTTAAAGCTATCTCTAAAGCCTTATCCCCACTTATGCGGATAATAGCAATAGAACCTATCCCATTTGCTGTTGCAATGGCAGATATTGTATCATTAATTATTTCTGTAGTCATTTACGATAATATACTTGAGACCATCACGAGTTGTCCTGATAGCTACATATTTATCTGGATAAGATGCCCTTAACTCTTTGAGTGCTATTTGAACAAGCACACCATCAAGGATCTTTGTTTGTGCACGGCCATCCCTCTCTATCCCCACTCTAACACCTTCAAGATAACGAGAGACTGACTCCTCTTGATTTTTTAAAAACTCTGCAATTTCAAGGCGAAGTTGTACTTGGTATTTTGTATTGACCCAGTTAAATATCATATACGAAAGAGCTTTATATCTATAACCCTCTTTTCCTATCAGCAATGCAGCATCTGGACCTTTAAACTCAACAAGTAAAGTGGTAGCATCATAAACAGAAACATCTACACTCTCTACGCTAAAACATATATGTTTAAAAAGTGCATTTAAACTTTCATCTACCTCTTTGGCAATAGAGTCCATATCTAACACACTTTGGGTGTCATTCTCTTTTATTTGCACCAACTCATTTTCTTCATAATCTTCCGAATCAATATCCTCATAGTCCTCATCATCTTGCATACTTACAAAAGATTCTGGCATGATAGTATCATGAAGCATCTCTTGTTTTTTATGAGTCTTCTTCTTAGGTTTTAGATTTGGTTCAGATTTTATCTTCTTTTTGGGCTTTGACTCTTTGATATTTGACTCTTTAATTGTATCGCTTTGCGTAGCAACAATGATAGCTGGTTTAGCAAATAACCCAAACAAACCTTTACTCGGTGTCTGAACAACTTCTATCTTAAGCTCTACAACTGAACAACCTAAAG
>JALWTK010000002.1 GCA_027082875.1 Sulfurimonas sp.
GCTTATTTTGTATTAGAAAATATATACTGACTGAAGTTAGTGTTTCAATAACACCGGTTTTAACCGGTATATAGTAGCCCCACCAAAGAGGTGAAGCATAAAGTAAAGAGATAATCTTGAGGAGAGATATCTAATTAGTTTCCGTAGTATGCAAGAATATTTGCTGAACCACTTGAATATTGTGAAGAAGTATAATCAGCTTCTATACATGAACGAGTAAAATCAGTTGTCATATAAGTTTTTGTAGTTACACCAACTGCTGTACTTGTTGATGTTGGAGTTTTAAAACCAAAGTCAGTACAACTTGCATTAGTATTTTCAGATTTAAATCCATTATTTGCTGAATATGCATTTAATAAACCATCAGCAATAGTTTTATTAATACCTTTATAAATAACAATACTGCTATATCCACTTAAAACAGGTAATACTGTTTCAGTTGGTGTATCTCCACCATCTGTTGCAGGAGGAGTAACAGGCTTTGTATGTGCTTCTGTATAAGCTGTAATTTCTTCTTTAGATACTTTTACAATATAACCCTGATTTTCAAGGCTACTCATAACAACTTGTTCAATATCAGTAGCTGTTGCATTAGGAACTAATCCACCGTAGATTGTATCAAACTGACTCATTACATCTGTTAAGTCTGGTTTTGAAGTATTATTTTCCTTCATATCTTTATATGTTGCATTGGAAACTACTGTAACCTCTGTAGGTGCATCTGAAGGAACTTTAAGTAAGTCTGAAGTAGTCACCTTAGTATCTGAACCAGTACCAGTAGCATTTAATTTATCTGCTAACTCTTGAAGCATTTCATCTCTTTTAGTTGCATTAGACTCTGTAGCCATAACTGTAGTAATAGGTGTAACTGTAGTCCCATAAGACTTCATCTCTATATCAAGTTTTACATCTCCTGCATCCATAGTACCATCATCATTAACATCTATCCATCCACCATTTACTACTACTGGATAAGTTGGAGCTTTGGCAAATGTATAAATGTTTTTACCACTTTTTTGAGTTGCAACTTGTGCTGGAGTTGAAGAGTCTGTTACATTTGCATCATACACTTTACCACGCTCAACTGTTACATCAGTTGCTGTAGAAGCTGGAGTTACTCCTGCATCATCGCTACTACTACAAGCACTTACACCTAAAGAAAGTGCTGTCGCAAGTGCAAGGCTCATTCCTATTTTCATATTTTGTTTCATTTTTATATCCTTTATTTTTTGTTATATCTATTATTACAAATAGTTGTGACAGCTTGTGTCATAATCAAAAATATTATCTCACAAATATTCTTTATGATCGAAGTATATATAAAGAGTTGGTACCAACTGTGAACTTTTATTGTTTTTAGATACAATACTTATTAATATATAAAAAATTATAAATTCACAAAGAGGTATTGCATGATAACTACTCAAGTGCATACATTTATAGATACTAAAAATTTAACCGACTTTATTCATCAAAAATACAGTACCGCTCCGCACCAAGATAAACTACTCGTACAGATATTTTTCATTTCAACAGATGAAACTTATATGTCAAATATTCTAAACATACTTAATAAGCTTCTTCCTGAAGCACATATCATAGGAACTACTACAGATGGTTCAATCCTGCACAATGGAGATTGGCAGGTTACAAGTATCTCTTTTTCTCAGTTTGAGAAATCAACATTACAACATATACTTGTCCCCTTTGAACTCACAAAAGAGGATGAAGCAGCAAAAATAGTATGTAAAAATATTTTAAGTGAAAAGTCAAAAGTACTTCTACTCTTCGTAGATGGTCTTTTATGTAATGCTCAAAAACTTACACAAGAGCTTTGTAAAAACTACCCAAATCTTACTATCGCCGGTGGTATGGCTGGGGACAATGCCAAACTAGAAAAAACATTTGTATGTGATAACAGCGGACATTCCTCGCAGGCAATAGTTGCACTAAGCATTGATTCTGATTCACTCTGTGTTCATAATGATTATAATCTTGCTTGGGAGGCAGTGGGTAAAGAGCTAGAAGTCACAAAGGCGGAGGGAAATATCATACATGAAATTGATGGAGAGAATGCCTCTTTTGCATTCAATAAATACTTAAACACACAATATCTAAGCCATTATGAGACTTCTGACTCCCGTCCTACTATCAGTATAGAATTCCCATTTATCATGAAAAGAGGTGGTATAGAAGTAACAAGAACAGTTTTTAAAACACTTGAGGATGGTTCTGTCTACTGCACAGCAGAGCTACAAGATGGAGATAAGATAAGTTTTAGCTACACAAACAGCGAAAAAATCATACAGAGTGGTATTGCACTCTCTAAAAGAATGAAAAAAGAACCTGTTGAGACTATCTTTGCTTACTCTTGTATGGCAAGGCGGCGTTTTATGGGGGAGGATATTGTTCATGATATAGCACCATTAGCAAATATCGCTCC
>JALWTK010000003.1 GCA_027082875.1 Sulfurimonas sp.
ATAGATGCCTCTAGCCAAGGAATTTTAAAAGAGGTTAATTCCTATATCGCCAAAAAGATAGAGGATAAGCTCAACATAAATATTGTTGATTATGGAGTAGAAGTGTTTGATGAATCTGTATCAGTGCCTAAGGAAGAGATTAAATAATGCAAATTGATTATGCATGTGCATCAATACCTATACTACCAGATACAGGAGTGGAGTGTTTAGCCCCACTGTTCTTTTTCATAATATTTATTGGGTTTGTATTTATTGTAGTGATGAGCGAGAAGTATAGATATATGGCAGAGTGGCTATTAAAGATGTTTGATGGATGGTTTTAAAATGAAGGAGTTTAAAAATGTTTGAGTATTTATATTTTAGGGATTTAGGCATACAAATAGTACTATGGATATCTATTGTGCTTTTACTTAGTAGTTTCAAGTATAAGATTCAAAAGGTTTTTCTCTATTCTACTATTGTAGTAATTACACAAGCTTTGCTTTGGAACTTTTATCTTTCATATGTTTATGATGAAAATATAGAGCTATTTAACAAAAATAAAAAACTAGAGTGCCATGTTAATAAAAGTAAGTACTTAGTAGAAAAGTCAAATGGCTTTTCAATTCAAAAACACTACTTTGTGAAAGATCAACTTTTAATTCTGATTGTTAACTGTGAAGAATTTTAAATAGAGGAGATAAAGATGGAAGATTATTTAAATTATAGCCTACTTGTTGTTATGTCAATTATACTCATAGGAAGCATTGGCATAGCTCTTGGTACAAAAACAAATGACTTTGGGTTTAGCTTTGTAATATTAGTAATGATAGGATTTATATTATTAGATGCAAATAGTGAATTTGAAACTGCTAAGTCTAATGAAAAAGAGTTTAAAAAAGGGGCTACCCTCAAGTGTTACAGTGGAGCTGGACTTTATAGTGGTTCTACAACCTATAGGGTATCAAAGAAAAAAGGGTGGGAACTTGATAAGAAGTACTTTGTGAAAGATTCAATATCAATTAGTGCCAATAAATGCGAAGAGTGGTAAGTTAGATATCCCTTATCATATATGATTAGTAATTATAGTTACTAATCATTAACTATCTAAATTGTACAATATACTTTCTGGTAACTAAAATTACTAAAAGGTGCATATATGAAAAAATTAAAAGTCTTTAAAGAGTTAAACACTGAACTTGCTAGAACTCCATCAAGAAACTTTGATCATAAAAAACTCTCAGATGCTTTTGAGAGAATACTCAAAGAGCTTGATATCAAAAAAGAAGTACGCATTACAGATAATCTCTACTTGCAACCATTTAAACTAGAGTATGTCAATGTAAGTGATGGACTAAAAGATTACTTTGTTGGGCTTGATGAGCAACGAGAAGCACGCGCAGAGGAATACTGCAAGCTAGTGATGAAAAAAAATAAGAAGCTTGTCGCTATTAAATCATTTGGTAAAGTCTCCAAATTAGATAATGATACCTTTGATATGTTATTACTCTTGATAAGACTCACACAATACACCCTTAAAAATAGAGAGCTTTTTTCATTGGAAATAAGTATATTGGATATTTTAAAGCACTAAGTTTTAAACAAGTTTAATACTAGTATAATACTCATATTAAAGGAGTATTATGATTGTATTATTCTCACATCAAAAAGGTGGCGTCGGTAAAAGTACTATAGCTATTAATTTTGCGTATCAAATCCAAAAAAAGTATAATGACATATCTATCTTAGATCTTGACTCTCAACACTCTTCTGTACTTTTTAACCACATAAGAACTTCTGAAAAACTTCCTACATTACCATGTGTAACAAATAATGATATTGACTTAACTAACTATCTTGATAAATATGCTTCTAAAAGCAAGAACTTATTGATAGTAGACAGTGGTGGGTATGATAGTGATATAAATAGACTAGCACTCATTAAAGCTGACTTTATCATAACTCCAGTAGGCATCTCTCAAATAGAGATATTTGGATTGCAAAAATTTAGAAAAATCCTCAAAGATGCAAGTGAAGCTTTGAATACCAAGATAAAAACTAATGTACTTATCAACAATGTAGACAGCCGATCTAAAAATAAACTCAAAGAGTTAAAAGAGTATGTACGAGAAAATAAAAACTATTTTAACCTACTAAAATCTACCATCTACTCAAGAGCTGATTACAAGAACAGCTATGGAGATGGGAAAACTGTCAAAGAGTACAACAAAAAAGGTCAGGCTCAGCAAGAGATAAAAGAATTAACTAAAGAGATTTATAAACTACTAAATAACTAGTTATATACTAGTATTAAATAAGGAATAAAATGGCTAAAATAAAAGAGATTGATGACTTGGAGATAGAGGATAAAGCAGCCACTTTCATTAAACAAGCAGATATGAGTAAGGCTATAAAAAATAAAGGTGGACGACCAAAAAAAAGTGCTAACGATAAGGCTAGTGAACAGATTTTTATCAATGTGACGCAAGCTGAAAAAGCTAAAATAGAATCTGCTGCAAAAGAGCTTGGCATTAGTGTGAGTGCTTTGTGTAAGATTAGTTTGGCTAAGTTTATAAATTAACTAGCTTTTAATCCATTGACTATAAGCTCATAAACAATATTAGCCAGACCCTTACGAACTCTATCCTCACCCAACACTTGAGTGGCAAGGCTTTGGTGTGCATCTAAACTTTCAATAACTGCATCGTTTATAGCTTCTGCAAATCCACCCATCATTGCCTGCTCTTTAGAGTTGTTCGTTACTTGTTCCACAACTTTTGAGTTCTCCATAACCTTGTCTTTAATGGTACGGGCATAGTTAAGCATATCGTCATCAGTTAATTCACCTTCAAATAGAGCATTCATATGACCAATGATTTGAGATAACAACTCTTTCTCTGGGTCTTTGGCAACTGCTCCGCCACCATCAATTCCTCCAAGCTCATTATCTTCGCCACTTAAACCAATATTTTTAGTCTTTTGTTTATGTAGCTTATAGTGTGTTAATTCTACAGCTGATATATCAATAGGGTCTTTTGGATCATAGGTTTTTAGGTTAGGAATCAGTGCTTTAACAAACGCCCATAACTTTAACAGCTCTTCATCTGCATAGTCCACTATCTGCGATAGGAACTCATACATCCTTACAAATGAGATAAGGTCTTTTTTGAATATATCAAGTGTATTTTTAAGTTCGTTGGCTTCTTTTAAGTCAAGCTCTAAGTTGTGCACCCCTTTTTCGTCCTTCTCTTTTTTAGCGATAGAGAGATTAGCCTTGATACCTTGTACCAGTTCAAGGACTTGTTTGTATTGAACTTTGTATCTATCAACTGCTGGCTTAATAGCTGAACTCATTGAAGCTTGTGTTCCTTTAGGACTGAAAAAATCCTTTGCATAGTTTTCTACCTCCATTGAAGTAAAAATACTGCTTGATTCTAACTTTGTTTGCATGTCATAAACGATATTTGGATTAGTCACATCTTCTAACTCGGTAGTGTTATAGTATGGTTCAAATGCTTCTTTAATATCCTCAGTCTCGTTGAAAAAGTCTAGTATAAAAGTCTGCTCTTTACCTGTATAAATTCTATTGAGTCGTGATAGTGTCTGCACACAATCAACACCACCTAGCTTCTTATCTACATACATAGCACAAAGCTTTGGTTGGTCAAATCCCGTCTGGAACTTATTAGCGACAAGCATCACCTGATAATCATTAGAGTCAAATGCCTTTCGCATCTCTCTACCTCTCAGATTAGGATTCATATTTGCTTCGGTATACTCTTTCTCTACACCCTCTATATCATCTGTTATCTTGCCTGAAAATGCAACCATCGCTTGCATCTCTTTTTCAATGTTATTTTCTTTGATGTATTTATCAAAGGCTATTTTATATCTAACCGCAGCAGCACGACTTGATGTAACCACCATAGCTTTAGCTTGTCCATCTAGCAGGTGAGCTACATGTGTACGGAAATGTTCACATATAATCTCAATCTTTTGAGCGATATTATGCGGATGGATATTGAGCCATTTTGCGATTTTAACTTTCGTGCGTTTACTCTCTACCTCTTCATCGTGATTAACATCACTATGCTCTAGCTTGTAGTAAAGTTTATAGGTTGTGTAGCCCTGAAGGACATCTAAGATAAATCCTTCTTGTATGGCTTGCTTCATAGTGTAGAGATGAAAAGCTTCTGGCTTGTTAGTCTCTGATGGTGCTTCCTCTGGATGAGGGAGTACACCAAACATCTCTAAGGTCTTGGTCTTTGGTGTAGCAGTAAAAGCATAAAAACTCAAAGAGGAACTAGCACTTCGTGATTCTAGTTGAGCGGTAATAATATCTTCAGCACTAAGTTCTACTCCCTCTTCAATCTGTTCAGCTGTAAGGACTTCTCTGAGTTGCTTTGCAGTTGAACCTGTTTGAGAGGAGTGTGCTTCATCAGCAATGATGGCATAGTTTCTATCTTTAAGCGTTGTTCTCTCTTGTATAGCTTCAAGTACAAATGGAAAGGTCTGGATAGTCGTAATGATTATCTTCGCCCCTCGCTCTAGAGCATCGGCTAGTTGTGTGGATTTAGACTCATTAGAACCCTCACGAGTAATCCCTACAACAACTCCCTCTTTATGCTCAAAGCTAGAGATTGTTTCTTGAAGTTGGTTATCTAGTACCGTTCTATCTGTAATAACAATGACCGAATCAAACACCGATGTCTCTTCATCACTATGCAACGATGAGAGCTGATGTGATAACCATGCAATAGAGTTAGACTTACCGCTTCCTGCACTGTGCTGAATAAGATAATGATTACCTGCACCTTTATCTTTAGTATCTGCTAGAAGTTTACGCACAACATCGAGCTGATGATAACGAGGAAAGATAAGCGTTTCACTCTTACTCTTTTTACCCTGGTGATTTTCTTTATCTTTGACTTCAAGATGCACATATCTAGCGAGGATATTTAAGATAGATTCTCTCTCTAATACTTCTTCCCAAAGATAGGCTGTAGCGTAGCCATTAGGATTTGGTGGATTACCAGCACTTCCATCATCACGACCTTTATTGAATGGCAAGAAGAATGTTTTGGGACCTGCAAGTTTTGTGGTCATATAAACTTCATCCGTACTTACTGCAAAGTGAACTAAGGCTCTTCGTTTAAATTCTAAGAGGGCATCGCCTTTAGCTGGTCTATCATATTTATACTGTTTGATTGCATCTTGCACATTTTGGGTGAAGTCTGTTTTTAGTTCTAGTGTTGCAATAGGAATACCATTTAGAAATAGAATTAAGTCTATTCTCTCTTTTCCACTCTTAGTAGTCACTTCTTGAACAACTCGTAGGATATTGGCATCATACTTAGCTTGGGTATCAGAATTATGTAGTTCTGGTTTGAACTGACATAGTTTGAACTTGGAACCGATGTATTTTACTTCTTTTCTGAGACAATGCAGTGAGCCATATTTATCCATCTCTTTAGCTACATGTTTACATAGCACTTCATCGGTTTTAGAGCCTTCTCTCTTTTGCATTTTCTCGTAGGCTTGAGGTTGAGTAGATTTTATGTAGCTAATGAGGTCATCAGAGTAAAGAGCTAGTTCTCTATCGTATCCACTTGCATCGCCCTCAACATAGTTCTTTGAAATTAGGTGTTGTACTATCTCTATCTGGAACTGTCTCTCTTTATGTTTACTCATGGCTTTTATCCTCTATTAGAAGTTCTCTCTCTCGTTGCAGTTCTGTTTGTAATTCTTCTTCCGTAGGTAAGAATGGTAAATACTTTGAGCTAAAGAGCTGTTTAGAGTCACTCAGAACTGAGTATTTTGCAACTGCTTCTGATTTCTCACTACAAAGGATAAGACCAATGGTTGGGTTATCATCTTCACCTTTATGGAATTTATCATACACTCGCACATAAGTATCCATTTGCCCTACATCTTGGTGAGTGAGTTTTCCTAGTTTTAGGTCTATCAGTAGAAAACATTTGAGCTTGAAGTTGTAGAATACTAAGTCTATGTAAAAATCTTGTTCCTCTACATGTAAACGCTGCTGTCTCGACACAAAAGCAAAACCTCTGCCTAGTTCTAGTAGGAACTGCTGTAGGTTATCCATCAGGGCTTGTTCTATGTTTGATTCTAAGAGTGATTGGTGTGGTAGATTTAAAAAGTCAAATATATAAGGGTCTCTTAGCATATCTGTTGAACTTAACTTAAGCTCTTGTGTTTTGTTTTTTGATTCATCTTTTACGGGGTTTTTTTCTTTACTTGATAGCAGTCTTTCATAATATAGTGTAGCTATTTGTCTATCTAAGGCTCTAGCACTCCAGTTGTTTTCTATACTCTCAGTGATATACCATTCTCTAGCTTCTTTGTTTTCTATTCTCATGAGTCGTACATAATGAGTCCAACTCAATTTGGCATTCACTGACTGCCAAATTGGAAAGGTCTTATAAAACTGTCGCATATTTCGCAGGTTTCTCGTGTTAAATCCCTTGCCGAACTCTTGAGTTAAAGCATCTGCTATCTCTTCTAACTGCTTCTTTCCATACTTAGCTCGCTCTTTACCCTCTTGCTCATCTTCGACTATCAACCGTCCGATGTTCCAGTAGGTTTGAACCATCGTTGTATTTACTGTTTGTTGTAGATGCTGTCGTGCTTTTTGAAGAAGGGTTTTTATGTCTTCTAGTAAAGGTTTGTTTGTTATATTACTCATATCTTTCCTATCTATAGCTTATGATTTTTCTAAAACAAACTTAGCATTCAATTTTCTAATCATTTCAAAGTCATTGATGTAATCTACCTCAAATTCTTTACAAATATTTGGTATTTTAACTTTCTTTTTTGATGGGGAAAATGTTTCATTTGTAACAAGGACAGTATGATGTACCTTACAAACAGCAATCAACCAAGAATCTGCTCCAGATAAAAATTCTGCTGCAACTTCTGTTTTATAGTTGGCTTGCACAAAATCAGCAATATTTCTGAATTCATTTTGTGTATCTTCATCGTAGAATTCTTTAACAAAGGTGTCATTTTTGCGGTCTTTTATCCAGTCACATACATCACTTTTACCTTTTGTAAGTTCCTGATAAACTTGATCAATTATAAATACGGTGCCACTTGCTATATGTTCATCTATCATATTCCAATATGCTGGAGAAAAGTCCATCGGATAGTACAAGTTACTAGGAGTAATAAACACATTCGTATCTAAACAATATTTCATCTACTTCACTCCTAATTTCTGTGAAAACAATATTATATTATTTGGATTCATATTTAAAAGTTTACCTGCATCTCTAAGAAGTAAGCTCTGTCCTAGCGCTGATTCTACAACAGCTCGTGAAAATCGTTTTCCATTTCTTGACCAAGTTGTAGCATATGGATTACCCCCCGAACTCTTTTCTTCTCTTTTCTTCTTATTTATTTTTTCAAACTCTTCGCTTGCTTGTTTATAGTATGAGAAAAATGTTCTAGTATCAATCAAATTTAACTCTTTTGCTCTTCTTGCGGTCACAAGTGTACTAACTTTAAAGAAGCCTGCCGTTACAGTAGCATTTGCTGCTACATCTTTACTCTCATCCCATTTACTTATAAACATATCTTTTGGGACTAGGACTTCTGCACTAACCGAATTACAAAATTTTTCTATTTTATTTTCATCTTTTTTGGATAAATCAATGGAAGAAATACCACTTTCATTTATCCATAAATGTGCCAATTCATGAATTAGTGTAAAAATCTTTGCACTATTAGCATCACTAGAGTTGACAAATATCAATGGTGCATACTCATCAGCTATTGCAAATCCTCTAAACTCACTTACCTTTAACTGTCTGCTTGTATTACTTCCTACAACACTATTTCGCATTACCAAAACACCAATATCTTCGATTTTCTTGGTTAAAAACTTAAAATAATTATCTGTAGTGTAGCACTTCAATCTATCTGTCGGACTATAGTTTAATGATTCTCTTATAGAATTTGCAACTCTCTCAACACCATCACTCAATGAAAACTGCCCTAAATATGCAAACTTGTCTTCACCGCTTTCTATAGCATAATCACGGTACCAAGCTTGCTTTCTTTTTATGTCGTTTAGCAAGTCCTTAAATGCTGGACTAACGTCATCAACGCCATCATCGCCAATAGTTCTTAAATCTGGGATAGGAAGTTTTTCTTTTGGAGGTTCTGAGAGAAAAAGATAACCAAAAGGGATATGTAGCTTATGTGCGAGTGTTTGAGCTTGCTTAAAAGTTGGCTTACTATGTCCACTCTCCCATGCTCTCAAATGCTCAGGAGTTTTTTTCAGTTTAGTAGCAAGTGCATCAATACTTATATGAGCTCTTTGTCTTGCCCACGACAAAACATCAGGTGTAATCAATGCTTGTGTCATAAACTTCTCCTCTTTATTTGTAATTATACTCTATTTCTTATATGCTAAAGCATAAAATATTCCCACTTATTATGCTATTTCTCTCACATCAATCTTCCCAGTAACAGCCGAACTGATAAGGGCAGTTCGTTTCTCTTTTAGGAGGTCTATGGCTTTGGTAGTTTTAGAAATTAGAGAGTCTATTTTCGAGGTCTTTTCTTTTAGGTAGCTGACAATTTCATCTTGTTCGTTAATAGGAGCTAATGCAATTTGGAATTCATTCAATGTGCCAGTAGTGAGCTGATTAATAGTTGTTGTCATAAACCTACCTGACTGAAATTTAAACAAAGAAGAGTTTAGAATATAAAATATATATTGATTTATTTCGCTTCTAAATACGCTGGTAAATGCTCCAAAGCTAACACCTGCTGATTTTTTATCTATCATCGCATTCTTTCCAATTAACTTTCTACTACCATTTCTAGAGCAGATTACAATATCACCATCTTTGGTTATAAGTTTATCGGGTATATCAGAATTAACATACACATTATCTCCATAATATAAACCACCATTTTGAAGATTAGAAGACCTCAATACCAGTATGCCTTCATTTTCATCAATAATATTATTTGGGCTATAGGTCAAGCCAATTATTGCTTGTCCTATATACTTCAATTTCTTTACTTCCCAATGCTCAGGAATCTCCCCCAACCACTCAACACCACTATCTTTCATAGCTACTGTGTTGTCTAGTCCACGAGTGACAGCAGTGGAGATGACGGCTTGGCGTTTCTCTTTGAGGAGCGCTATGAGTTTTGTCTGTTTTTCTATGAGGGTATCTATCTTGGCTGTGGCAGAGTCTAGGTAGTTGACTATGGTTTGTTGTTCTTCTTTTGATGGTAAAAGAACAGGATATTTTTTAAAGTCATAGTTTGAAAGGTTTGTCTGATTAGAACCGTCATCAAAAGACAAAAAATAAGCATTCCTATTTAGTTGATAATACAAGAATCTAGGATATATATTTGTTGGGGTAATTGCACACACTCGCTGATTCAAAGCATAATTATTTTCGCCCTTAACAAAAAGAGCCTTGGCGAGTGCTCGACCATTTGGTAGGTCACTCATAACCATCAAAATATCTGATTTTTTAACAGGACTTAAATTGACACTACAGTATTTAAGCTTTTTCCCCTCTGTTGAAACGAAGCGTGAGTTAATACAAATAAATTTACCATCTTCATGAATATAAGGTTCATGAAGCTTACCTTGTCGAAAATTACTCAATGCATATAATGGGACAATCATCCATTCTGAAGGAATTTCATCCAAAAATGGAAAAGACAAGCTTTTATATTCTTGGTACTTATTATATTTCACGAAACACCTCCATAACCAAGAATCTCTCT
>JALWTK010000004.1 GCA_027082875.1 Sulfurimonas sp.
TCTTAGACATACTCTTTGCTCTTTTTGCAAGTGTGGCGTTTGTGATAAGCCTGAAAATAGTCAAAGATTACGATGTAAACGCCACGACAGCCTTACAGTATGAGTTAGAGAAGAAGAGTTATCTCGCAGCGACTATTATCAAGTATCTTTTCTTCATAAAAGTACCTTTTTTTCTCTTCTTTATTTTTACCTTAGATAGTATCTCTTTTATTCTTCCAGGGGCGATGTGTGGGGCAGGGGTGGTAAACGCCAGTAGCGAGGCCACTCCTTTACTCTTTTTAAAGCTTTTAAATATCTATCTTTTTGCTTACTGGATAGTTTTAGATAAAGAGGATATGAGCATAGAGTCTCAGCCCTACATGAAGCGAAAATTTCTACTCTATCTGCTTTTCTATGTATTACTTATAGTGGAAATAGCCTTAGAGTTTAGTATGTTTTTAAATATAGATATTACAAGTGTAGTAGACTGTTGTGGAGCGATATTTTCTCATAGTGATGGATCTTATATGGCACTTGTTTTAGGACTTCCTCATTCTCTTATAGTCTCTTTTTTCTATGGAAATTATTTTTTCCTACTTTTCTCATATTTTTTGAACAGTCGTTATATTTTTGCATTTTTCACTCTTATTTTTATTCCTCTCGCTCTTGTCTCTCTTATAGTATTTTTTGGGACATATATTTATGAGTTACCAACGCATCACTGCCCATTCTGTCTACTACAACGCGACTATAACTATGTAGGTTACTTTCTTTATGCTTCACTATTTTTAGGAACATTTAATGGTATTGTCATTGGTATGCATCATTTTAGCCAAGAGATACAGAAGAAAAAAATGAATACAGCACTTTTTTTTATAAGTATATATCTTTTTATCGTAAGTATGTATGTTGTAAGTTTTTATTATAGAAATGCAGTTTTACTATAAAAATTTATAGTATATAGAAGATTAAGTGAAAAAATTGTATTATTCATTAACAAAAAAAGATAAAAGAGATTATTATTGATAAAACTACTTTCTAAACTATTTGCTTTCTTCATTGCTTTTATCAATATATTTTTTTTCTATCTGTGGAGTGCTGTCTTTTACATAAGCACTGCAATTTCACAAATTTTTACTTATATTCCAATCCTCTCATTTATCGGTTCACTTTTTAGTTTTCTTGGAACTATTCTTGGAACTCTTGTTTTATGGGTTTGGCTTGGAATGGATTATCTTATCATGTTTCTAAGGGAGTTAGTTATGCCTCTACTTGTGAGCTTTTTTAGTTACTTTAAAGGAGTGTTTCTTTGGATATGGGAGAAGATACTCTGGTTTATTCACCTTTTCATTCCACAGTGTAAGCCTAGTGAGGAGTGGTGTCTTAAGTTTGATAAATCAATGAGCTACGGTATAGCACTTTTAGATCCTAAGTCACAACTTATACAAAACCGTCTTTATGAGAAAAGTATTCAAGAATATTTCCAAGAGAAACTTCGACAACTCTACTCAAAAGAGAAAGTTGATCTTGTAAAAATGTACAATAAAGCTCGTAAAAGTAAACGCAATAGCGATATGCTCTCGTATAATAGAGTACTCAATACGATGCAAGTAGCAGAACTTAATATTGTCAATAACTACAATATGTCTATTAATCAGCATCGTTTGTTACTTCTGCGTAGAAGCGATGGAATGGTGTTTGACCCAGTTGGGGAACTCCAAACTCAAGCACTGCACTTAGCAGTAGTAAGTGATAAGGTGGTCATATAGATGAACTTTGTACTCTTTGATTTAGAAGGTTTTTTAGAGAAGAAAAAAGAGATCAACACTCTTGGAAAGCCTGACTTAAAAAAAGCCTATGCTAATGGACTTAAAGACCAAGTACATCTGCAGAAGTATAAAGGCTATACTCATTATGAAAAGCTTTTGAGAAACTACTTTCAACTTAAGGTGAATTCTAACCGTTTAGAGTTTGAAGATGGCATTCTAAAGCAGACTAATGAGCAGTCTAAGTTTGAAGTTATTAAGAGGGCCAGCGATAAAGAGATAGAGATATATGAAGAGTATCTCTCTTATGTCCAAGAGTATAAACGTGGGCTTTCACGAGATGAACCAACAACACTTGCATCTTATGGAAAAATTAGTAAAGCTAGAGAAGTAAAGACAGAACTTATTTTCTGTTTTGATGCCTCTTTTGGTATGTACCATCTCTCATTTTTTCAAACGATAAGTAAGTTCATAGATCTTTTAAACGCAGTAGAACTTGAACAGACTGATGTAGCTATCATCTCTTATGGTTATGGAACAACAATGGTCAGTAAGTTCTCTGCAAGTAAGGCAAAACTTCTCTTTAAGACAGCACTGATGTTACCTGCTAGTGGCATTAGTCTTATCTACGATAACTATAAACTTTCTCTAGTCTCAGATAATGACTTAGACTTTGCACTCAATAAAGCAAGAGCACTATTTTTTAGTTCTCTCAATGCTGCAAAGAAGATAAATAGACAAGTTGTAGTACTCAGTGATGGAAACCTTTCTGGTGTTGTTGGTCCTGACTCTAAGGTTTATGATATAGATAAGAAACTGAGAAAAGATGAAGCACTAAAGAGAGTGATCTCGCAAAAAAATGCACTGCTTGAAAGTGGAGTAAAGATTAGTTCTATTTCTCTTAAAGATGGAAGTAATGTAATAGAAGAACTCTCCAAAATACTTTTTTGGGAAGAGAGTGTTGTCAAGTTAAATCTTGGCAACAATGCATTAGAAAAAGAAGAAAAAATTAAAAATAAAAGCTTAGTAGATTTAGAAGCACATAAAGAGAAACTTTTAGGGGTGATGAAATTGAATTTATATTACACACAACAAGAAAAATTAAGAAAGGATACAAATGTTTTCATGGTTTAAAAATGTATTTACAGGGAAGAGTTATCTAAATAGCTCGTATATAAATAAAGTAGCAAAAGCAGATGCAGAAGAGGGACTCATCTTAGATAAGGATGTGCCTTCAGTTTATGAGCAAAGAGTGATAAATAACTTTCAGTTGGACTTAACGGAGCATGCCGCAGAAAAGTCAGCTGATTTTTATGCACTTTTAGAGAGTGGTGATGAGACGAAGATCGTCAACTTCATAGATAAAGCCTGGCAAGAAGAAGTTGCTATTTTAAATGAAGCACAAGAGACAAGCAATAAGTACAGAAAAGTACACTTTAAAATCCTTAGAAATGAAAAAAATCCTGCAATTACTCTTGATGTAAATGAGTTTCTAACTTATAGTTATGATCTTCCAAAAGGAATTAAAACACTTCTTGATTATAAAGCAGTATTGCAGGCTAGAGATGATGCAAAGGCCCTTAAAAATAAAATAGAAACTCTTCAAAGTTCAGGTGAGACTTTTTTAGAAAAAACACTGAAAGTTGTACAGATAAAAGTGATAGAAAACTATGAAGCATCTCAAAAAGTACCAACTATCATTCAGGACTATTTAGATGATAAAATAGAAAAACCAGCACTACAAAATGAGCTCAAAGAACTCAAAGCAAAAGAGCAAAAAATACTGCATGAGCTTTATAACTCATTTTACATGTACAAAAATACACTTTTACAACTTTTAGAAGAGGAGACAAATAGTGATGAACTTATAAAGATAGAGACACTACGTAAAAGAGTTCGTCTCTACTATGATGTGCCACTTGATTTAGAGAGTATTGAAGAGTATAGTGTTATTGAAAGAGCACAAAATGATGTATATGAAGGTTTAAAGGCTTATGGGGAGCAGGGAACATTCTCTCCATATGAGTACTATTTAAGAGATGTACATCAAGAAAAAATTGAGAACTATTATGAGACACATGGTTTACAGTTTAGACATATGCAAGATGAAGATCAGATCTTAAATGATTTAGATAAGCCTACAGATATAAAACGCAACTATCATAATCCACTTATTGTACAACGAGGAATAAGTTTTGAGAATCGTTTAGAGGCAAACTTTATTAAGCTTATAAATCTTTACAGAATGGAATATATGCGTTTGCATAATCTTCAAGATCAAGAGAATCTAAGTGCTCAAAAACTTCCATTGATGCTTACTCTACGTTACTACTTTAGAAATATAGAAGATGAAACACTAAGTATAGAAGTAGTCAAAAGTGCAGCTACAACAGATGCTTCAATAGATAACAATACACTAGATACAGCAACACCATTTATGTATAGTATGCAAAAAAAGCATCAGAAACTTTTAGATACTAATAGTGCAGATTATGAACAAGCATGTGAAAATCTACTCAATGATAGCAGTACAGGGGAGACGGAACAGGCACTTTTTTCAACTCACTTAGAGCAAGAAAATATTATTTTAAATCAGTATCATGAATTTCAACTAACATATATTCGTGAATTTATGAACCATAAGTATCTGCAAGATGAAGAAAAAATAGTGATAGATCTTAATGAGGACTCTGTAGAGTCATTAGTTCCAGAGTTAAGTCTCTACTTTGATAACCTAAGTTCTTCACTAGAGATGTTAACTGATGAAAAGATTCAAGAACTTGCAACTGAGGATGCAGCAAAACGAGTAGCACAAAAGCGCTATCCTGATTTTTCTTATAGTGAACGCCAAATTCGTAATGAATTTATGTACTATCTTGAAGATCAAAAAAAGAGAACAGCACCTGAAGGCTTATCAGCACTAGTTAAGTCCATAACGGCAAAGTACAATATAAAGATTGACATTTATCGTAC
The DNA here is from genome assembly GCA_027082875.1 of Sulfurimonas sp. Classification (GTDB taxonomy): domain Bacteria; phylum Campylobacterota; class Campylobacteria; order Campylobacterales; family Sulfurimonadaceae; genus Sulfurimonas. The sequence goes on from JALWTK010000004.1 coordinate 4,719, forward strand.
TACTTACCTTGGCCAAACGGTCGATGAAGAGTATGAAGGAAAACTCTTTATTTTTGGATATTTACCGTTAACTGGAGAGGAGATTGTTGAGCGTGCTATTATTGATGTGAAAAACCGTATAGAGTCTTGTGTATATATTCAAGACTTGATTCATAAATACAAAATTGTTTTAGAAAAAAACTATCAAAAGTATTTACTCACAGTTGGTACGGCAGTTGATATAGCTACTGGTGTAAATATAGATGATGGAAACAGTGATACATACAAAGAGTACTCTTTAAAAGAACAAGAAACAGTAATGTTGATGAGAATGGAAATACAAGAGTATCAAAATAAATATACACTTTTTGAAAAGAGCTATAATTCTGAGTATACTAAGCCAACAAATGCAGAATGCTCTACTTATATAGAACTTTATTTCGATAATGAAATTACAAATGAGAAGACTGCACAGCAAGCAATGAGAGATCTAGAAAGAGGTGTTGTAAAAGCACCAACACCGTACCAGCATATGATAACAGCATACTATCAGTTGAAAATGCACAAGTTAAAGAAATCTTATCTGAATCAAATTAAAGATGCACAAAGAAACTATATCTCAACTGGGGATGGAACAAAGATGGGTGATCTTCGCTCTATGGAGTCACTTGAAATAGAGCAAATAAAGAATAAATACAAGTTAATGATGCAACACTATTTAAGTTACAATACCGGTATTATATCTGATACAATAACAGAATTAGTGTAGAGGGGAGAGAAGAATGAGTTTTTATAATGAATTAGATTCACTAGTTGAAAAAGCAAAGCAAAATGGTGCATTTACTGGACGTTCAGTAAGAGAAGGTGGTGGTCGCGAGCCTGATAATAATAAATTAAAAAATTATACATACCAGCTTGCATCTACATTTGCAAATAAGTTTTATGCATTAATTGGAACGGACTATAAAAAGTTACAAGACCAAGAAACACAAATAACAGTAGCTAAAAGTGATTTAGATAACTGTGCAAAAGAATATTGTGTTGCTAAAGAAACAAAGAAAGAAGAACAAAACTCTTTAATTAAAAGTATTGATGATCTCAAAGAAAGAAAGGTCGATCTTTTAAAAAAAATTAATGCTGATGTGCAGAGTAAAAATGATATTGAAACAAAATACTTAAAAGAAGAGACTGAGGGTGATTTAAAACAGATACCTATGTGGATATTTGTTGTTATTATGACTATTGTTGGACTTGCTGAAATGGTTATCTATCAAAGTGTCTTTTTATCTCAAGAGATTGGAATTATCGCTGAGATGGAAGAGAATCAAATTGCACACTTAGAGATAATGGCCTTTGTTATGGGCATTGGATTTATTGTGATGATTACATGGCTTGCTCATGAGGCTGGAAAAAGGATCCGTCATATTGAAGGAACGGATAGCAAAAATCGTCCTGCACAATGGTTAAAAGTTTTTCTTATCATTGCGATTGTTATGTCTGCTATCTTTTCAACTGTAAAGATGCGTTCTGATATGCATAAGTCAAGTGAACTGAATGCTAAACTTACTACGATTGTTGATGCAGAAGAAGATGATGGAGATGAAGCCTTTCTAGATGCAGAAGATGATACAGGTAGTGATGATGGACTAGATACAGAAGATGAGGATGAAGAGTTAGATGATGAAGCCGATGCAAAGGTAGCAACTCCTGTGATTTCAGAAAAAGAGAAGTTAGAAAAAGCTATTATTGCTATTAAAGCTAATGGTGCATGGTACTTTATGGCTATTAACTTCTTTATCTTTATGGGTGGTGTCATGTTGGCATATCACACACATACCTCAAGTGTACGTTATGAGCAACTTCTTGGACTGATAGAGAAGCAACGGAAGAAACTTAAAGAACTGGATGAAGAACATTTTAAGATGTTAGATCATCTTAAAAATGACACTGAAAGTGTTGCTCAAATTGTTAAGCCTTGGTATAAAAAACTTTTTAGTAAAAAAAGTGATATGAAGGTTAGAGAAAATAATAAACTAAAAATTACTCAAGAGAGGTTTATGCAAGCACTTACTAAATATATCACTTTAGTAAATGAGTATGACACACTAAGAGAAGAGATACATTCAAAAGCAGATGCAACAGTTAGTGCTTATATAAATGCGATACGAAGTTATGTTGATGCACTGAGTGATTATGTTGAAATCTCATTTGATACTAATCTTTATAGTGATGTCGAATTAGAGTCTATTATTAAGAAACGTACTAAACTTGCGAAGTATTTAGAACTGCGTCAGGAGAATGAACAAGAGTTAGTACATATCAATAGTATTGAAGAGGTTATTTCTAAAGTAGATTGTACCAATGGTGATATGCAAAGTTATTTTGAAGCTTTTAGAGCAGTAGAAATACCAAAAAAAGAGGAGATGTAATAATGAAGAAAATATTAGTTACCTTACTAGGCTTGAGTATATTTGCCACATCTATATTTGCAGCAAAAGAGGTTTTTATACTTGTTGATTCAAGTACAAAGCTTAATACGAAAAATACACAAAAAAGTATTTCAAAGATTTTAGGTTTTAATAAAAAGAAGAAAAAGAAAAACTTTTTGGAGTATGGTGATAGTGTTTCTCTTTTTGTTATGGGTGCTAGTGCTGAAGACTTACAAACAAAATACTTTGATGATTTTGAATTAGAACAGAGTAAAAAGTCTCGTAAAAATCTTAAAAAAAGAAAAAAAGCAACCTATAAACTTATCAAAAAACTTTCTGGCAAAAACATTGCAAAGGTAATTAAAATTCCATCAAGTGATGTTGTGTTCTGTATGGACAACTCAGGAAGTATGTATGGAAATAATGGCTCTAACTATGAGATAGCACAAGATATAGCACAGAATCTTGTGAACTCAATTCGTACCAATAATACAAAGGTAGCACTTGTTACATTTGGTAAATCATCTAAGACAGTTCAAAGGTTAACCTCAAGTAAAAAGAAGTTAAATAAAGCTTTTAAAAGTATTGTAAATAAGGATGAAAACACAAATGTAACAGCTGGTATTAACACATCATGTAACATCTTAAAAAATTCAAATGCAGATATAAAAAAGATTATATTACTTAGTGATGGTGCACCCTATCCAAAAGCTCCAAGTAGCTCTATATCAGCTGCCTCTCAGTGTAAAAAAGCAGGTGTAGAGATAGTTACAGTTGCTTTACCTGGTGCAAAGATCAAATACCTAGATAAACTCTCAAGTAAAAACTATACAATAAATGCAAGCAATATAGATCTAAATGTCATGATGCACTCTTTACAGGGTCTTCCTTCTCCTATCATTGAGTCTCTTTACTACATGGCAGACTCTTTTCATGATTATGATGAGCGGGTTATTGTAATGTTCTCTTCTATGATGCAAAAGACAGAGCAGTATAACTTTTATACACAAAGAAGTTTACGAAATAAAAAGACAATAGATAAGTTTATCAACTCTTTAAAAGTAGATAAGCAACTGCCAAATCTTAAAAATACGAAAGTATATGTACAGGGCTTAAGTAAGTCTGTAGGACCTGAAAAAAATAGTGAACTTGAAGCATTCTGGAAAGCTTATTTTCAAGCATGTGGAGCTGAAGTAAAGTCCTGGCAACCTAATGGGATAAATCTTAAGAAGTAGAGGATCTAGCGTCCTCCAAACTTATCGTGCCACCACTCAGAAGGTGAGTAGGTGGTTTTTTTAATATGTTCTTCATCAAAGGGGTACTCAAAGTTATTGCAGTATTCCATTACTATTTCATATGCATCATTTATCTGCATACTCATCTTCGTAGCTTTGTCAGGGTCATCAGTATGTTTATCTGGATGCCATTTTTTCATAAGGCTTTTGTAGCTGTTTTTGACCTCTTTAAGAGAGGAGGTTTGTCGAAGACCAAGGAGTGTTTTGGCCTTCATAAGTCTTTCGTAATGGGTGGACACTTTTAGTCTTGTTGTTGTCTCATATATGCAGGGATGTCAAGGTAGTCAGCGTTCAAGTCTCCACCAACTACTAAACGTGGACGAACCTTAGCAATAGGAGGAGAAACAGGTGTTTCAGGCTCATAGTCAGGTTTGTTGCCACCAACGGGCACTTCTATCTCTTTTTCAAATCCAGTAGCAACTATAGTAATCTTTACATAGTTCTCTGTAAGTGACTCATCAGTAGATGTACCGAAAATGATATCTGCTTCATCATCAGCACTCTCATTGACTACATTCATAGCCTCATAAACTTCCATAATAGGAAAGTCTGGGTGCATACTAAAGTGAACTAAAACACCCATAGCACCATTGATGGACATATTGTCAAGAAGTGGTGATTCTATGGCTGCTTTGATAGCTTCATAAGCTGCATTGTCACCTTCGTGGATACCAACACCCATGAGTGCCATACCTTTATGGCTCATGACAGTTTGAAGATCGGCGAAGTCAAGGTTTATGTCATTATCTCCATTTGAGAGGATAACACCAGATGTTCCACTTACTGCTTGTGCTAAAACACCATCTACTATCTTAAAACTATCCTTAAGACCTAGTTTTCTATCTATGATAGAAAGAAGTTTATCATTAGGAATAACAACAATAGAGTCAGACTCACGTTTTAACTCCTCTAAACCAGCTTCAGCAAGTTTAAGACGTTTCTTTCCTTCAAATGTAAAAGGTTTTGTAACGATAGAGATAGTAAGTGCACCTACTTCTTTAGCAATCTGCGCAACAACAGGTGCAGCACCTGTTCCTGTTCCACCACCAAGACCAGCAGAAATAAATACTATGTCAGCACCCTCTAGTGAAGCACGAATCTCATCATAGTTCTCTAAAGCAGAGTCTTTACCGATAGCAGGCTTCATACCAGCACCAAGACCTTTAGTAAGCTTTGCTCCTATTTGAATCTTTGATGCGGCTGAGTTCTCGTTGAGAACTTGTGCATCAGTGTTTACTAATAACATTTCGATACCAGTTACACCCTCTTTGAGCATATGACCGATCATATTACCACCGCCACCACCAACACCGACTGCTATAATTCTAGCACCGTTAATACTTTTTGACTCTTCTACAATAAATGGTTCCATTACTTCACTCCTTTAAAATAACTGGGTAGCCCAGTTCCAAAACTTACTTAAGCCACTCGCTTCATCACTCTTGTTTACTTTTTTATCATCTAATGTTATCATACTTGGCTTTTTCACAAGCTCTTCTTCTGAAGGTACGACAGGTATATCGGCAGAAGCAACTAAATTGTCAATAGATGTATGGTTAGTTTGTGCTTCATTTGTATGACGAACACGTTTGTTAGCGTCTATCTCATATGGAGTGTAGGCATATGCCGAGTACATAACAAGACCAATAGCACTAGAAAACTCCGCACCACGGAGTTCATCGAAGAGTCCATCAGTCTCTATCGGACGTGCTAAACGAACAGGCATAGAACCAAAAGTAGCTACTGCTAACTCACGAATTCCTTGCATCTTAGAAAAACCACCTGTGAGTACTATCCCTGCACCTATCTGATCTTTAAGACCACTGTTTTCAACGAATTGTGCAAGTATCATTAGTGTCTCTTCTACTCTAGCATAGATGACATTATGGACAACATCTAACGAAACTTCATGTGTTGAGTCTAAGTCACCAATAACAGGAATCTCAATTAGATCACTACTCTCATCTGTGAGAGAACCGTATGTTAGCTTTACATTATCTGCTACATTAAGCGGGGTATGTAGTGCCATTGAAAGGTCACTTGTTACATGATTTGAACCTACACCGAGAAACTCATTATAGCGAATGGAATTACCTGCATGGATAGCAACATTAGAAGTGTTTCCTCCCATATCTATAACAGCAACACCAAGCTCTTTTTCATCATCATTAAGTGTAGCTATAGAAGAAGCATAAGAGTTAAGCACTATGTTTTCTACTTCTACACCAGCACTCAGTACTGCTTTTTTAAGGTTATTGAGATTTGACTTTTGTGTTGTGATAATGTGCGTCTCTACTTCTAAACGCGAAGCATTCATTCCTAAAGGATCTTCTATAAAGTCTTGATCATCCACTTTGAAGTTAAAAGGAAGGGCGTGAAGTACTTCATACTCATTTGGGATATTAGCATTATAAAGAGAGGTATGCATAACACGCTCTATCTCTTTAAAGCTGATCTCTTTACTTTGAATATTCACAATTCCGTTAGAGTTAAGGCTTTTTGTATAAGCTCCGCTCATAGAGACTATAGCAGACTTTACATCTGTGCCTGCTACACGTTTAGCATCTTCAACAGCAGTTTTAATGCTTCTAGATGCTAATTCAATGTTAGTGATACTACCACGTTTAAGACCTTGAGCTTTTGTTGTTCCAGCACCAGTGATAGCAATCTTATGATCATTGTCAATTTCGGCGATGATGGCACATATTTTTGTAGAGCCAATATCTATGGCTAAAACAGTTCTACTCAATTTAGAGTCCTTGGATAAATATCTCTGTCTGGTACTTATTCTCTAGGCTTTTAATAAGACCTTGATTAAAGATACCGCTCTTTAGTTTCATAAGAGATGAAGCTAAATCTTTGTTAGTATTTGTAAGCAGTTTTTGTTCCAAAATATCATAAAGAATAATTGTTCCATTGTTAAGTGTTATGTATGAACGTTTTTTCTCAGATGTAAAAAGGTTTTGTAAAAACTCAGAAGCCTCTGCTACAGGAAGAGATGTAAGAGTGGCTGCATCATTTACAGTGATAAAAGATGTGTTTTTCCCTACAAAAGTATCAACACTACTGTTAGCTAACTCTTGAAGTTTCTGTTTCTTCATTTCGGATGTATACATTGCTAACACATCTGCCTTAGCATCCTCATAGCTTTTGATTGTAGCAGGGTTTACTTTCACTAACTCAAATGTATGATAAATACCATTCACTAAAATAGGTTTCATGTAGGGTGCTGTTAAAGAGAGTTTACTAATCTTAGCTAGTGTTTGTACATCAAAAGGATTAGTACTCATAGAGAGTGTAGCCGATTCAAATGAAGTTCCCGCAGGTAGTTTCCCTTTCTTGTAAGCAATGTAAGTTCGGAGTGCTTTATCTTTTGTCGCTTTAGCATTCAACTCTTTTGTAATTGCTTTTTTTGCTGAATCTAAAGGAATGATTTTTCCATCTTTATCTTTGAAGTGTGTTTTGTTGTCTGCATAGTATGAAGCAAGTTTTGCATTGTTGTAACTCTCTTTTACTGGAGTTTGCTTGATATACTTGACATCATAAGAGACATCACTCATAAAATTTTGTTTTTTGTTTTCCCAGTAAGGCTTTAACACTTTGTCTGAAGTATCAAGTGTGATACTCTCTTTTGTAAGTACTTTATAATTGATCTTATCAGCGATGTTCATTACAGTTTCTAAAATATTTGTTTCATTAGCACTCACTTCGACAGGAAGCAGTTTGAGTGTTTTTTGGATAAGTAAATCTTTTCTAAGTGATGCTTCGAACTCCTTTGTAGAGAGTCTGTTCTGTGAAAGAACTGTTCTGTATGTTTCTTTGTCAAAAACACCATCTTTAAAGAAGTAATTAAGCTTTTTTAGTTCACTTATAAGCTCTTTATCGCTTACAGTTAAGTCATAAGACTCTGCAAGGTTGAGAAGAAGTGCTTGTTGTGTAAGTTGCTGTAGTGCTTGTTTCTTCAGACCAAACTGCTTTGCTTTTTCTTCATCAAAGTTCCCTTTGAACATTTGGTTGTATTTTGTATAAAGATTTGAGTAAGATTTTTGAAGTTCACCCTGTGTTATCTCAATATCCCCAACCTTCGCTACTGCTCCAGCTTTGTCACCGTAACTATACTGTCCCCAGCCAACAAAACCTGCTCCAACAAATGCTATCGTTGAAATCCATATAGTGATAATTAACCATTTTTTATGTCTCTGCATCCATGTGATCATCTAAAAAAACCTTACTTTTTGATTTGTATGTAATAATAGGTAAATTAGCATTAAAACTTGATAAAAATAAATTTAATTTATAAAGTAAGTTACATCTGAGAAAAATTGAGTATAATTAAGTATAAAAAAACTAAGGATATGAAAAATGGATGCAGTTAGTGTTATAAGTTTAGCAATAGTTGTCGCAGTTGCGATTATCATAATTAAGGGGATTGTAATCGTTCCTCAATCCTCAGCATACGTTGTAGAAAGACTCGGAAAGTATAACAAAACATTAGAGGGTGGTTTTCATATTATCATACCAATTTTAGATAGTATTCGTGAAAGATTAACAAAACAAGAGCAGATTATTAACATCCCTCAGCAGAATGTTATTACACGAGATAATGTCAATATTAGTGTTGATGGAATTGTTTTTGTTCAGGTTGAAGATGCAAGAAAAGCAACTTATGGAATAGTAGACTTTAAAAATGCTTTGGCAAATCTCTCTACTACCACTCTTCGTGCAGAGATAGGACAGTTAGCCCTAGATGAGACACTTTCCTCTCGTGATACACTTAATCGTAAGATACTTACAGCAATAGATGATGCTTCAGTTAAGTGGGGTGTAAAAACTATGCGTGTAGAACTACGAGATATTTCTGTGCCATTAGAGATAGAAGAGGCTATGAATATGCAGATGAAAGCAGAACGTGAAAAGCGAGCTATAGAGCTTAAAGCGATGGCAGACAAAGAGTCTGTTATTCGAGAAGCTGAAGGTGAAAAAGAGAAAGCCTATCTTCAAGCAGAAGCAATAGAAAGAATGGCTGATGCTCAAAAGTATGAACTAGAAAAAGTAGCAGAAGGTCAAAGAAAAGCGATGCTTATGATAAACTCGGCTATGGCAGAAAACCCACAAGCAGCAGAGTTCTTACTTGCAAAAGATAGAGTAGCCGCTTTTGCTGAACTTGCGAGAAACGAGTCTAATGATAAGGTCATAGTCCCTTATGAAACTACTGAAATGATAGGTTCTCTTTCTATTTTAAAAGATATGTTTACAGGAAAAGGTGCTTAAGTTATGATAGAAGTCATCTCTGTTTCATATCTTATTGCTATTGGTATACTTCTTATAGGGATAGAAGCACTTCTGTTCTCCTTTGTATTCCTTTTTTTAGGAATTGGGTTTTTAAGTATTTCCCTTATTTCTTATATCTATCCTTTTGAGAGTGGACTTGCACAGATAGCTCTTGCCTTTGTTATTGCACTGCTTAGTATATTTTTGTTTAGAAAAAGTTTACTTACAAAAATGAGCAAAGAGAGTGATGTCAAAGAGGAGAGATCACATGTCTCTGGTATGGGTATAGTTCAAGAGGGGATGGTTAATTTTGATGGTACCTACTGGAAGGCAGAAACTGATATATCAATGCTTAAAGATGGCACGAGAGTTGAAGTAGTTGATGTTATAAATAATATGGTGGTATTAAAAGAAGAGTCTTAGTCTATATCTAAGTTTGTCTGAGAGTTGTCCAGCATAAGAAGTCGACAACTTTTCTCTAAGATAGCAAGTTTCTTCGCCATCTCATGAATATCCCTACTGTAAGCATAAACCCCATAACCACGAATAACCATAATGTTAGTTTTGTTAGTTTGTAAGTAGTATGCTATCTCACTATCAGCTCTGTCATACCAATCATCAAACTGCTTAGGATCAATAACATCAATAGTTCCGATTTCTGTATGTCCAAAGTAATCTTTTGGAGTGATTTGATCATGCTGAAGTGAGTAGGCTGTGGTAAATTGAGGCATAGAAAAACAGATAAATTTTGCTTCACTTACCTGTGAGTAGATACTGTAGTGAATTCCCGCATCAATACTTGCTTGATTCCATCGGTAATCTTTTTTAAAATAGAGCTCAATCATACTCATATCATCTAACGCATCAAAAATAGCCTCTTTGGTATTGATAATAAAACGGTTTGTTTCAGTCTTCGCTGAAATACTCCCGTGATAAATACCAAAAAAGTCCTTTCTAAACATAGAAAGGGCTAGAACAGAGAGTTTGTTTTTGAGGTTAGCTCTATTCATGAGTTCTATTTAAACCAAGATTTCATTTTATCTATAGCTGATTCTAATACACCCTCATGAGGTTTTGATTCTATGCCAAAAGAGTCTTGAAGTTTTGTAAGCAATTCAGCTTGTTCATCATTTATTTTTTCAGGGTATTGGATGTTAATGATAGCGATTAAGTTTCCTTTACCATGACCGTGAACATCAGCTATACCCTCACCTCTAAAAGTAAAACGTTGTTTATCTCTAGTACCGACAGAAAGTTCTAGCTTCAGCTCACCTGTAAGAGATGGGATAGTAATCGTATCTCCAGTTATAGCCTGAGTAAAGAAAACAGGGATCTCTATATAAACATCATTATCATCACGGATGAAGTGTTTATCTTGTTCTACTTCAAAAGTTACATAAAGATCGCCACGGTTACCTTTTTTACCAATATTCCCTTTTCCTGAAACACGTAAACGGTTACCGGTATCTATTCCCGCTGGAATTTTTACTGTTACACTCTCTTTAACTTCATCGTATCCTGAACCTTTACAACTTTTACAAGGGTTACTCGCTGAACTTCCTGTTCCGTTACATACTGGACAAGTTTGTGTAAATGTCATGAAACCTTGCTGAATGCCAACTTGACCTTGACCACCACACTGTTTACAAGTAGAGAGTTTACCGTTTTTCGCACCAGTGCCCTTACAATCTTTACACGCTTTCTTGTACTTAAAGCTTACTTCTTTCTCACAACCAAAGACAGCATCGCTGAAGCTAATACGCATATCGACATTCATATCGAGTGGATACTTGTCCATATCGGCAGGATTTTGACGTCTTCGTCCACCACCCGAACCACCAAAACCATTAAACATCTCTTCAAACATAGAACCTAGATCATCAAATCCACCAGAAGAGCGACGGCTGCCACCACCCATACCTTGCAGTCCTTCTTTACCATAACGATCATAGATACTTTTTTGTTGCTCATCACTTAAACACTGGTATGCTTCATTACAGAGTTTGAACTTGTGTTCTGCCTCTTTATCTCCAGGGTTTTTATCTGGATGATACTTCTTCGCCATTGCTCTATATGCTTTTTTTATTGTTGTTTTATCAGCATTTTGTGACACTTCTAAAATTTCATAATAACTTAAATCTTCCATTTTTTCCCCGTATTTTATAAAAATATTTTTGGAATTATACCCATAAAAAATAAATAGTTTAAATGGTATAATCGCTTTATGAAATTAAGTCTTACTCTTTTACTTACTACACTCTTTTTTCTAAGCTGTTCAGAGGAGCACAAAGCACCTCAAGCAAAGCAATTTTTTGATGCCTTGCCAAATACTTATCTTGCAAAAAGTTCTTTTGATGCACTACCGAGATTTCAAAATGAGAACTATGATGAGATAGTAGACGAGTTTCTCAATAACTGCCAAACAGAAAAAGCAAAAAGAATCTATGGTCAGCTTTGTGAAAATGCAAAAGTTATCTTGAATTCAAAACATTTTTTGACAGAAAATTTTAGACCTTATCTTATTTATAATGATGCAAATAGTTCAGGAGGGTTACTCACTGGTTACTATGAAGCAGAGCTTCATGCTTCAAAAGAAAAAACCAAAAAGTACAAGTACCCTTTATATGAAACACCAAAAGATCTTATTACTGTAGAGTTAAGTAGTCTCTATCCTGAGTTAAAGAACTATAGACTCAGAGGTAGAGTAGAAGGAAACAAACTTGTGCCTTATGATACTAGGGCACAGAGTAGAAAAAAAAATATAGATGCAGATGTTATATGTTATTGTGATTCAGAGATAGATAAGTTTTTTTTAGAGATTCAAGGTTCTGGTCGTGTACAACTTGATGACAATAGTACAATATTTGTAGGATATGACAATCAAAATGGATATAAATACAGAGCGATAGGGCGATATCTTGTGAAGATAAAAGCTATGCATTTAGAAGATGTTTCATTACAGAGTATTAGAACTTGGCTAGAAAATCATCCCTCTAGAGTGGATGAAGTACTTAACTATAACAAGTCTATGGTATATTTTAAAGAACGAACACAGGGGGCCACTGGAGCCTTAGGCCTAGAGCTTCATGCTAGACGTGCAGTAGCTGTAGATCCAAGGTACATACCACTTGGAAGTCTGCTCTATATGGATGCAGAGGTAGATAATGTAAACTTCTCACAAGCTGTCTTAGCACAAGATACAGGTGGTGCTATAAAAGGTGCTGTTCGTGCAGACCTTTTCTTAGGTACTGGAGTTAAAGCTCTTGAAATAGCAGGAAAACTTAAGTCAAAACTAAAACTTTGGATTTTACTTCCAAAAACAATGCAAGAGAAAAAAATATGAATAGATCCTTAGAAAAATTTAATCGTTTAGTTGATTCACTCCAAGAACTCCCTACCATAGGGAAAAAGTCAGCAACTCGTTTGGCTTATCATATGATAATGAATGATACCTTTGTAGGGATGCGTATTTCCCATGCCATAGAAGATGCTCTAGGGAATTTAAAAAAGTGTGCAACTTGTGGAGGTATGAGTGAGGATGAACTCTGTTATATTTGTACAGATGATGGACGCGACTCTACACTTTTATGTATAGTAGAAAATGCAAAAGATATTTTACTTTTAGAGGAAAATGGTCTCTTTGATGGGAAGTATTTTGTACTTGATGCACTTACAGATTACAATGTCACAAAACTGGAAAATCTAGTGGATGAGGGAGTAAACGAGATACTTTTTGCTATAACACCATCCATAGCTAATGATGCTGTTATACTCTATATAGAAGACAAACTCTCTCCCTACAATGTAAACTTTTCAAAAATTGCACAGGGTGTCCCAACTGGGGTGAGTTTGGAAAATATAGATCTGCTTTCACTCACTCGTGCTTTAGAGGATAGAGTTCGCGTTTAAGGGGAGTATTAAAGTAAAAAACTTTTTTGCATCTCTCTTTTGATAGCCTCTTTTTCTAACATGGCGTTTACAAAGAGTTCATTTGCTAAAACTCCTTGCCCTAGAAGCATATCTGCACCATCTTTATAGATAATTTTTTTCTCTTTTGCTAGCTGTAAAAAAGGTGTGAGTTTGCCATAAATAGCATCTGCCACATAATTCGTAGCATTTAATATAGACTCTATAAGTTCTTTTGGAGCAGGTAAGTTTTCATCTTTGAGTCCAGCACTTGTTGTGTTCACTACTAGGTCAAACTTACTCAGAGTAAAACTATCCCAAGTAGATGTTTTACAACTAAGTTCACTAAAGTAGGGGAGTCTTCCCTCACTACGGTTGAGTACTGTAACATCAAGATTTTCTTGTTTAAATCTAGCAGCGAGAGCTTTAGCAGTTCCACCAGCTCCAAGGATAAGAATATTTTGAATATCTTTGAACTCTTCTATAGCATACATAAAACCATCTGCATCAGTGTTATAGCCGATAAGACGACCATTTTCATTGATGAGAGTGTTGACAACACTTACAGTTTTAGCAAATCCTCTCACTTCATCACAAGCACTGAATGCAGCCTCTTTGTGAGGTACTGTAACATTCGCACCACTTAAACCAAGAGCAAAAAAAATCTCTCTTAGTTTCGTTCCATCTTCTAAGTGAGTGCGAGTGTAACAAGCACTGTAGTTAAGGTTTGTAAAGACACTGTTATGCATTAGTGGAGAACGAGAGTGTGAGACAGGGTTACCAAAGATAGAAAAGAGTTGCATCTACTCCTTCTTGTCTAAGTCTTGTAGAGAGTGTATGAGTGCACCGAGTTTATTCTCAACCTCTTGGTACTCTGACTCTTTGACACTATCGGCGACTATTCCTGCACCAGCTTGAAGAATGACTCTATCCTCTTTTACCATCGCAGTACGAATGGTAATAGCCGAGTCCATATTTCCATCAAAACCAAAGTAACCTATACTTCCACTATAAAAGCCGCGTTTAAGACCCTCGTACTCTGCTATAAGTTCCATTGCCCGTATTTTTGGAGCACCTGTCATTGTTCCTGCTGTAAAGGTTGCCATAAAAAGATCAAACATATCTTTATCTTCGGCTAACTCTGCTGTGACATCAGAGACTATGTGCATTACATGAGAAAAACGTTCGATATGCATCATATCTTCTACTTTGACTGTACCTGTTTTAGCTACACGACCGACATCATTACGGCCGAGGTCTATGAGCATAAGGTGTTCTGCTAACTCTTTTGGATCCGCTAAAAGTTCTTTTTCTAGTGATAAATCTTGTTCTTTAGTTTCACCGCGTTTACGAGTTCCTGCTATTGGGCGAAGAAGAAGTTCATTCTCTTCTAGTCTTACCATGACTTCAGGAGAACTTCCAACTATACTGAAATCTTCATACTCCATAAGAAACATATAGGGAGAAGGATTTTTTGCACGAAGGATGCGGTAGAAACTAAAAGGGTCTACTTTTATCTTTCGTGTAAAACGGTTTGTCATAAGTATCTGAAAAACATCACCACTTTTAATCATCTCTTTAGAAGCATCTATCATTTCAAAAAACTTCTCTTTAGTGTGTGCAAAACTTCCCTTATCTTCACCGATATTATGCACTCGATGTTTGTAAGTGTAAGAGCCCTTGAGATTATCATGAATGTTCATAAACTTCTCTTCATACTCTTTGAGTGTACTCACAAGTGTAATTTGATGGTTTTTATGGGAGTAGACTAAGATGAGTTTTGGGAGGATAAGATCGAGGTCTGGAGTTTCTAGTTCATCTTTGAGATTATCCATGCTAGAACCAAGTTTAGGTTCAAAAACTTTAACCATATCATAACCGATATAGCCTATAAATCCATCAACATAGCCGACTTTAAGTCTCTTTGTCGCTTCTTTATAAATAGTTGTATCTTTGTCTTTATAGTAGTCTTTGAGAAAGCTAAAAGGAGATTCATCTTTTGTCTGTATCTTGCCATTAGCATCAGTGTAGAGTGTCTGCTCATTTTTATACTGAAGTCGCTCGCGAGCACCTATACAGATAAAAGAGTAGTTTCCCTCACTGCCACCAGCAGACTCAAAAAGGTAAGTGATTTCATCACTAAACATCTCTTTAAGTTTAGAGTAAACGGCAATAGGTGCTAATTGATCAAGTGTAAATTGTTTTGAGTAAATCATAGCTTAACTAAAAATGCTCCAGGTTCTACTTTTGAACGTAGCTGTCTACGAGCAGTTTTTGCATCATTACGTGTTTTAAAGGGACCTACTAGAACCTTATTCATACTCCCAACTTTATGATATTTATATTTGTATCCAAGTCCTATAATTTTCCCTAAAAACTTTTTGTTAGGCGCATATTTTGAAAAACTTCCTACTTGAATGTAGTATGAACCAGATACTGATATATGTTTTGGTGCAATTACATGTTTTGCGGGTGTATGTACTTTTTGTATTACATGCTTTTGCACAACTTGTTTTTTCTGGACAACTTTTTTAGTTGTGGGTGCAGGAGTTTGTACTACTTCTGTCTTTTCTGGCTCTTCAAAGCTTTCTTTTTTAAGTTTTTGTGCTATAGCATCAAGGTCAGCATCATTATCGCTTTTATCTTCAACAACTTTAACATCTTCAAAAAGTGGCTCTTCATCCGTTTGTGCTACTTGGGCTTGTGGCTCAGGTGGAAGTACTGCTTTAGGAAGGTTATCTGTACCATTTGAGCTCAAAGAGTTCATAAGCATAATGACAATAATAAGAATAACACCAAGTGTAGCAACTGCTAACATGATCTTCTTGTTAGAGTTATTTGTGTTACCCTTGTTTAAAATAATATCGTTAAGTTCATTTGTTTCATTCATGTCGTTCATAGTTTTACCTTTTGGGATGTGTTTTTATAAACAGCTTATAAGTGCTTTGACCATGAAGCACCACGCTCTTTAGCATAGACCTCATAAGGAAGTGTAAGTATGTTGTACTCTGGAGGCATATCTGCATTTGGAAACATACGCCACTGCTTTGGCTGTTTTGATGCAAGTTTCATGCTTAGCATTTTCCCAAGCTGAATAGCCTCACTTAGTGTAGTATGCCCTTTGTGAATGTAGACATGAAGATGCCCTTCTGTTTTTGTTTTATATGCAGTAAAGTTTATATAACCCTCTTCCCGAAGAAGAAGTTGTGTTTTATGATAAAAACGTTCAGGATCACGACCATTATAGTCAATAACAATATTTTCTACGATACCTTTTTTATCTACAATAGAGTGTGCAACGGTTATTTCACCTTTTAAATGTTTACTGATTACAGATTGATTTAAAGGCGCATCTACTCTTTCAAACTTATTGTAAAAAGTACGTCCTTTAAAGGAAAGTTTATCCACTACAGAAGATTTCTTTTCCCAGTAGTGATCACTCACCATTTTTATAAGTTTCATGTCCATTGCAGTCATTTTTTGTACCCTTAGTATGTAGGTTGGTTGTAAATTACAAAGTTTTGAGCAAGCTCTTTAAGTTCTGCTTTAATAGAAGCTTGAAGTTCAGTATTGTTAATATCATCGAGAACATCAGCCATTTTATTAGCGATGAGTTCAAACTCTTTCTCTTTCATACCACGGCTAGTAAGAGCAGGAGATCCAACACGAATACCTGATGTGACAAATGGAGAACGAGTCTCACCAGGAACAGTGTTTTTGTTAATAGTTATACCTGCGTTTCCTAAAGCTGCATCAGCATCTTTTCCAGAGATATCAGTTCCCACAAATGAAACGAGAACAAGGTGGTTATCAGTTCCACCAGAAACTACATCGTATCCACGTTTTACCATAACTTCTGCAAGGACTTTTGCATTTGCTTTTACTTGCTTAGCATACTCTTTCCATGCTGGAGAGAGGTTGTGCTTGAAACCTACGGCTTTTGCAGCGATAACGTGAACAAGCGGTCCACCTTGAAGGGCAGGGAAGATTGCAGAGTTAATTTTCTTTGCGATATCTTCATCATTTGTCATGATCATACCACCACGAGGGCCTGCAAGAGTCTTGTGTGTTGTAGTTGTAACAACATGTGCATGAGGGAATGGACTAGGATGCTCACCTGCTGCAACTAAACCAGCGATATGTGCGATATCAGCAAAAAGGATAGCCCCAACTGCATCAGCAATCTCACGGAATTTTTTGAAATCAATTTCACGGGCATAAGCAGAAGCACCACAAACGATAATTTTAGGTTTTACTATCTGAGCGATGTCTAAAACTCTTTCGTAGTTTATACGACCATCTAGCTCAACACCATAAGTAAATGAAGAGTAGTTTTTACCAGAAAAAGATGGCTTAGAACCATGTGTAAGGTGTCCACCATGGCTTAAATCCATACCTAGAAGTTTATCTCCAGCTTTAAGAAGTGCTGCATAAACTGCACCATTCGCTTGGCTTCCTGAGTGTGGTTGAACATTTGCATAGTTACATCCAAAAAGTTCACAAGCACGATCAATAGCCAACTGTTCAATTCCATCAGCATACTCACAACCACCATAGTAGCGTTTCATAGGGTAACCCTCTGCATACTTGTTTGTAAATACTGAACCCATAGCTTCCATTACTGCTGGAAGTGTAAAGTTTTCAGAGGCAATCATCTCTAAATGGTCTGTTTGACGCTCTAACTCTTTCTCACATAAATCAAAAACTTCGCTATCGTACTCTTTTAAAAAACTCATAGTATAAAATTCCTTGTTAAAATAATGCCGATTATACTCAAAAACAGATAATAATTTACTTACAGACTCAGATATTTATCTATAGATGCATTGACACGCTTAAGCTCTATTTTGTATTGCTCTATAAGTTCTGGAATGAGTTCATATTTTTTGAGAATAATTTTCTTAATAATATCTGTAATGATTTTATGTAGTCTCTCTGCTCCAACAGTTCCACTTAATCCCTTAATGTCTAAGCAGAGTATACGAAGTTGCTCATACCTAAAATCATTTAAAAATTTTTGAAATTGTATATCACTTGTGTGGTAAGCATCTTTAAATTCTATAAGGATCTCTTTATAAAAGATATCATTAAATGCAGACTTTGAGATGCCTAGTTCGATATTGAGACCATCTATTTGACGGAGATTATTATAGTCTGAAGCTATCTCTTTTGCCTCAGGTGTGGTAGTGTTTTCTATGAAAATAAGAAAAACTGTGAAGAGTATCTCTTTTTTAAGAGGTTTTGCAATATAGCCATTCATTCCAGAAGTGAACATCTTCGCAATTTCATCATTTGATGTTAGAGCACTAAGTGCTACTATTGGTATATCATCATATTTACTATTTTGTCTTATTCTCTTTGTTGCTGTGTACCCATCCATAGTTGGCATATTTATATCCATAAAAATAAGGTCATAGGTACTATCTTTGGCTAAAATGTCGAGAGCCTCTTGACCATTATTTGCCACATCTATAGACATTTGAGATTTACCTAATATCCCTAAAAATACTTTTTGGTTAATGAGATTATCTTCAACTAAGAGAATTTTCTTGTTTTTAAACTGTACAAACTTATTAAGTGTAACATTACGAGTAATCTGAAAAGAGTGTCTGTGAACTGACATATTTCCTGAGTTAATAGGTGTAGACTTCTTCTCGAGGATCCGATCTTTTTCATCCTTATACAGTTGTTTTAAGATGTCAGAAATTTGCCAGAGAGTGAGTGGTTTAGAGACTTTTAAGTCAGCTATCTGCGTATTCTCATACTCTTTGGCTTTTTTGAAGATATTGTAAGTGGCAACTATCTGTGTCTCTATCTTTTGAAGTTCCATCATCACATCATCTGTAAACAGAGACTCTTCTAGGAAAATGATATCATACTCTTGAAAAATAGGCAGATCAAAAAGATACTCTTTTTTACTGATTATCTTCACTTTATGTCCCTTCTCTTGGAGCATGTGTTGAATATGTTTAGAAGATTCTTGTGTGATATCAATAACTAAAATATTTTTTGCAGGTATAGTCTTTTCAGTGAGAGTGGCAGTTACATTTACAGGCTTGTAAGGGACATTGAAAACAAACTCTAAGTCTCTATCTGTATTATTACGTGCTATTAGATTTCCGTGCATAAGGAGTGATAGCTCTTTAGCTATAAAAAGTCCAAGACTCTCATATGACTCTGTTTCTTCATTATAATTTGAAGCAAAAATATCTTGGCCATGTTCTACATCTATTTTAAGGTGTGTTCCTATTGTAAAAAAGAGTTGATCATCTTTACTTGCAACACTACTTTTTTCTATTTTAAGAGTTAGAAAATTGGCATTTGATTGTACACAAAAGAGTAAAATGTTTGTCAAAATTTTACTAAGATTGAGTGTGTCAGAAATAATATCTTTTTGTACATCTTTTTCTATTTTATAGAGAAGTTCTAACTCTTTGTTTTTGACATTTGATTTGAGTGTTCCCGTTACATCATTTAGCAGATTGGAAATTTTGAGTTTTTCATTAACTACTATAACTTTTTTTGATTTTATCCTCAAAAATTCTATGAGGTTGGCTGTCATAGTTAAGAGCTGTGTTTCAGAGTGACGAGAATTTTTATCTTTGGCTATATCGTAAATACTTTCACCCATTTTTGAGAGTATTTCATCTTCATTCTTTTTTATTTCTTTCTCTTGTTCCTCTTTTTTTTCATACTTTTTACGAAAGGTTTTTGTTTGTTCTGAGGAGAGAAAAAGGGCAAAAAGACTTACTATACCTAAACCAAAAAGAGCAATCCACATTGTGAATTCATCATTCTGTGTGTCAATATCAAGAATAGCAGCTTGAAGAGAAAGAGTAAAAAAAATAAAAAATAAACTGATAAGTTTCATAAAGACCTCTTTTCTATCAGTATACAGAGATATTTTGAAATAAGTAGTAGTATAATATATATTTATATATTATCTTGAAGAAATGTTACTTTTTTACTTTGTTATAGAGGAGAAAGAAGAGCTTAGCTCTTAGTTCTCTTCTTCAGGTTGGCACTCATTTGCCAGTGGTTTCATAGCAGGGAAAAGTAGGACATCACGAATGCTGTGTTCATTTGTAAGTAGCATAACAAGTCTGTCTATTCCTATACCTTGACCGGCGGTTGGTGCCATACCATAGCTTAGTGCTTCAACAAAGTCACTATCCATCTCATGGGCTTCATCATCACCACAGTCTTTAGCTTCCATCTGTCCCTCAAAACGTGAGAGTTGATCTATAGGATCATTAAGCTCAGAGAAGGCATTTGCTATCTCACGACCAGCGATGAAGAGCTCAAAACGTTCAGTGATTTCTGGATTTGTATCACTTCTTCTTGCGAGTGGAGAGATCTCAACTGGGTACTCTGTAATGAAAGTAGGATCGATTAATTTCTCTTCAACAAACTCATCAAAAAGTTCTCCTTGTAGTTGTCCTAGATTCATCCCTGGTTTAACAGTGATGTTTTTAGAATTTAAATAAGCTATAATTCCTTCTTTTGATGTACAAGAATCTGCTGGAACACCACCAATAGTAGTAAGTGATTCAATAAGAGGAATCTCTTGAAAATTTGCAAAGTCAACTTTCATATCGCCATAAGGTAGCATAGTTGGAAGATCTAAATGCTCAAAAAGGTACTGGAAGTACTCTTTTGTAATTTCTATAAGATCTTTATATGTTTTATATGCCCAGTAGAACTCGATGCTTGTAAACTCAGGATTATGTGTTGCATCCATACCTTCATTTCTAAAGTTACGATTGATCTCAAAAACTGCCTCAAAACCACCCACGATGAGTCGCTTGAGATATAACTCTGGTGCGATTCGTAAAAATCTATCTATGCCTAGTGCATTGTGATGTGTAACAAAAGGTTTAGCATTTGCTCCTCCTGCGATAGGGTGCATCATAGGAGTCTCTACTTCTAAAAAGCCTTTATCTTCAAAGAAACGGCGAGTAAGACTGATAACTTTAGAACGTGTTTGAAATGTTTTACGAACTTCAGCATTCATGATAAGGTCAAGATAGCGTTTACGGTATCTAATCTCTTTGTCTGTTACACCATGGAACTTCTCCGGAAGTGGTGAAATGGCTTTTGTAAGAAGAGTAAGTGTGTCTACGTGAAGAGAAAGTTCACCCTTTCCAGTTACAAATGGAAAACCACCTACTTCAATAATATCACCAACTTCAATATTTTTCTTAAATATAGTGTTGTAAAAACCTTCTGGAAGATTGTCACGTGTGACATATACTTGCAACATACCTGACTCATCTTCTATCTTCACAAAGGATGCTTTTCCCATCACACGAAGAAATTTAATCCTACCACTTACTATATAGTGACGATTTTCATCTCGTTTTTCTTCTGTCTCTACAATATCTGAGTTTACATTTAAATACTTTTCAATACTAGTGTTTCTCTTGGAATCATTTGAGTATGGATTGTATCCAGCCTCTTCAAGTAGTTTTGCTTTTTCAATTCTTTGTTGAATAAATTTATTATCAAAAATCAATAATTTTCCTTATAATATTAGTTTTTTTGGCACTCTACACAGATACCATATATCTGCATAGAGTGGTCACTCATTTTAAAGCCTAGTTCATCTGTAATGGCATGTTGGCGACGTTCTATCTCATCATCTACAAACTCCGTAATCTTACCGCACTCAGTACATATAAGATGATCATGATGCTCTTTCGCACCTAGCTCATACTTTTTACCTTGTGCACCAAAAGAGAGAGATGTAACAACATTTGACTCTTCAAGTAGTGCTAAGGTTCTATACACCGTAGCTATGCCAGTTTTGAGATCGGGTTCTTTATCTTGTATGAGGTGATGCAGAGCTTCTGGTGTAAGGTGCTCATCAGAATTATAAAGAGTCTCTAAAATCACTTCACGTTGGATAGTAAACTTGAGATTGTTCTTTTTTAAGAGCACTTTAAAGTCATTTAAAAGTTGTTCGTACTCGACTGTTCTATCATTAAAGTTTGTATTTACATTAGACATTTTATTTCGCTTCTTCTGTTTTTACTACTTTTGCATCTATCTGCTCCTGTAGTTCTTTTTTTATTTTTGCAACTTTAGTATCAACACTCTTTTGTGTTATCTCTTTTGTTTTTTTAGCAAGTGCATCACTACTTTCATTGATAGTATTATTGAGGTCAGTACTTAGATTTACAGGATCTATTTTCATAATAAAGGCACCTGTTTCAACCATAATAGGAAAGATAACACTTGTTTTTAGTGCAGAATCAAGAGTAGACTTGACAGCTTTTATACTGTATGCAGCATGTGCAATAACTGCAGCAATAAGAAAAAATTTACTTGCACCAAAGATAAATCCTAAAATCTTGTCTACAGGACCTAAACCACTTAGTTTACTTAGCTTTTTAAAGGCATAACCTATTATAATCATTAAGAGCCAAAAGAAGGCTAGTGTTGTTAAAAATCCCATAAAGCTTACAGCTGAAGGGGATGAGAAGTTGAAAATGAGTGTATTGAGATACTCTCCAACAGTGTCACCCATACGAGAAGCTATAAAAAGCCCACCAATAATACCAATAAGTCCAAACACTTCTTTAAAAAAGCCGTTGAGTATACCTTTGAGCCCAAGCAATAAAATAATACTTGCACTTACGAGGTCAAAATAGTTAATTTCCATGTAATAGTTCCGAATTCATTTGATTTTTTCCAGCATTTTTTGATCTATAGAGTGCTTTATCTGCTCTTGCAATGATATCATCAGGAGTATCGTCTTTGTAGTAGATAGTTGCACCTATACTCATAGTAACATTTAAAGAAGCACCCTTATAGATAAGTTGGTTGTTTCTGATAAGGTTGAGAATTCTATTTGTAACTTCAAGACAAGTAGTAGAATCAATACGGTTAAGTACAATAACAAACTCTTCACCGCCATAACGAAAAACTTTATCTCCATCGCGAAGTGTCTTACGAAGCATATTAGCAATAAAAATAAGGATTTTATCTCCAGCAATATGACCATAAGTGTCATTAATAACTTTGAAGTCATCAATATCTAAGATAAGAAGATGCATCTCATGAGAAAGACTTTTTTTTGAACAGAGAGTGTTTAGGTAGCTAGTAAGTGCACGTCTATTGAAAACTTTTGTAAGTGAATCCAAATTTGAGTTACGTTCTAACTCTTTTACTTTATTATTGAGACCCGTTATAATTTCGTTTGCTCTCTTAACTTCTTGTATCATTTGTGACTGAATATCATCAAATTTTTTTGTGATTCCTGAGAGGTCAATATGAACATCACTACACTCTTTTATGGCTTCTTTATGTACATTTGAAAGCTCTTCAAACGTATTATTGGTTTGTTGGTAAGAATTTATTGTATCGTGAGCGATCTCTTTATAGGCATTCGTAAATGCTAGTTTTGCATGTTCTATAGAGTCTATTTCACTATCATTAATACTCGAGATAGTACTTGTAGCATCCTGTAGGAATGTTAAAATCTGCTCTTTATTTGGTCGTTTTTGAGCATCAATATTGTCAATGAGCTCTTCATACATCTGTGTTACTAAAGATTTAAGGTCTTCTTTTTGCATAAACATTCCCGGATAAATTTATTGTTTGTATTATACACTGAGTTAGCATAAAAAAAACTTTTATAATAGTATTAGAGCTGTAATGGTTTATTTAGGTATATTTTGGTAAAATCACGAAAATTATTTAATTAAGGTATTATTATGAGCACATGGAGCCCCTCTAGCTGGAGAAAAAAACCAATTTTACAGCAACCAACTTATCCTGATCAAGCTGCATTAGAGAGAGTTTTAGGTGAGTTAAAAAATTATCCACCACTCGTTTTCGCTGGTGAAGCACGTACACTGAAGACACAGCTTGCAAATGTAGCAAATGGTAACGCTTTTCTGCTTCAAGGTGGAGACTGTGCTGAAAGTTTTAGTGAGTTTCATGCAGATAATATCCGTGATACTTTCAAGGCTATGATGCAGATGGCAGTTGTTATGACTTACTCTGGAGGTCTTCCAGTAGTTAAAGTAGGTCGTATGGCTGGTCAGTTTGCAAAGCCACGTTCTAGTGATACTGAAACTTTTGATGGTGTTGAACTTGCATCATACCGTGGAGATATTATTAACGGTACTGAGTTTAATGCAACAGCACGTATTCCTGATCCAGAACGTATGATAAAAGCATATAACCAAGCATCAGCAACACAAAACTTACTCCGTGCATTTGCATCGGGTGGTTTAGCTGACCTTCATCAAGTACATAAGTGGACATTAGACTTCGCTCATCAAGGTACAGTAAGCAAAAAGTATGAAGAATTAGCAGAAGAGATAGAAAAATCTTTACAGTTTATGGAAGCGTGTGGTGTTACTTCAAAAACATATAGGACACTTCGTGAAACTGATTTTTTCACTTCACATGAAGCTCTCTTACTCCCTTATGAAGAAGCGTTTACACGTCAAGATTCTATAACTGGTGATTGGTATGATACGTCAGCACATATGTTATGGATAGGCGATAGAACACGCCAACTTGATGGGGCGCATGTTGAGTATCTTAAAGGTGTAAAAAACCCTATCGGTGTGAAAGCTGGCCCATCTATGGATCCAGAGGACTTGGTAAAACTTTGTGCAACATTAAACCCAGAAAATGAAGCAGGTCGTCTTAATATTATCGTTCGTATGGGTGCTGGAAAAGTTGGTGATGGTATGCCAGCACTTATAAAAGCAGTAGAAAAAGAGGGAATGAAAGTAGTATGGTCATGTGATCCTATGCATGGTAACACTATCAAGTCTTCAAACAACTACAAAACTCGTCCAGTGGACTCAATACTTACAGAGATGAAAGAGTTTTTCCAAATCCATAAAGCAGAGGGCACTCATGCTGGTGGTGTTCACCTAGAGATGACAGGGAAAAATGTTACTGAGTGTATTGGTGGTAGTTTTACAGTAACAGAAGAAGACCTTTCTTCTCGTTACCACACACACTGTGATCCACGTCTCAATGCAGATCAGTCACTTGAACTTGCCTTTTTAATAGCAGATTCATTGAAAGAAGCTAAAAGATAGAGTTTAAAAAAATTCTATCTCGTCCTCTTGAGCCTCTTCTTGAGGCATTAAAGTCATCTGTATTTGAGCTATACTGCTCATAAGTGTTTTATCAAGATAGTGAATATCCTCAGCTTCCATTGTAATAAATATTGCCATTCTCCAGCTTTGAAGATCACTGATAATTGCTTTTAAATAGATATCAATCATAAATTTAGTTTCATCAGAGAAAGAGTCAAATGCTACTTCTCTGAGCATATCACAAAGTATGGTAAGTGTATAACTTAACTCCTCAAACTCAAGCATACCATTAAGAACATTTGCATACTGTCCAAAAAGTTTAGCTGACTCATCAAGGGAGTTTTGGTCAAGGTACTCCTCGGCACCTATTGCATCTAGTGTATCATGCTCTAACTCATCTAACTCTTCAATCATTTCCATATCTACAGTAACTTCTTGTAAATAGAGCTCTGCAGAAGTCGCAGTTAATACATCTAACTTCTCTGTTATCTCTACAGAATCTATAGTGGTAGCTAATTTTTCATCTTGTGGTTTCTTACGGATAAGCGAATCTTTGTAGTAAAGAAGAACATACTCTTTTATAACACCTTCAAAATTATAGTCCATTAGATAAGATAGCTCATCAAGCATAGCCTCTGTGAGTATATTTTTTTTGAGTGCAAAATGAAGGAGGGCATTTTTTAAGTGCACACAGATGATAAAAATATCATGAAGCGGTATGTTTTTCTTTTTAAAAAGCATAAGCATAACACCTATAACAGGGCAGTCCCCAGTCAGATTTTCTTTTTTAACAACACTTATCGCAAAATCAAAGACCTTTGAAGCAAACTTCTCTTTGAAAAAGTCAACTTGCATGGTATTTATTGTAAGTTTCTCTACGACTATTTCATATGCCATCCATGAAGAGAGAATTTGCTCTTTATGCTCTTCTACAAGGTTGAGATTTTTTTCTATTTCTGTAAACATGTATCTAACCTTAGGAAAAATTTACAGGTATAATAGCATAAATAATATTTTATAATAATAGAAAGAAACTTAAAATATTTTCATACAATTTAAATGTTAAGTATGATTTAGTAAGAGTTTATCTCTTCTACTTTCTCTTCAATAGCAAAGAGCTCTTCCATTTTTTCTTCATAGAGTTCTTCTATCTTTGCTAGCTCTTGTGCTAAGGCTGATATGCCTATCTTCTCGTAGCATTTTGGATCGGCTAAGCATCTGTTTTTTTCTTCTATCTCTACTTCAAGTTTTTCTATCTCCTCTGGGAGTGACTCGAGTGCCATCTTCTCTTTAAACGTAAGTTTGATAGCTTTAGTTTTCTCTCGTTTAGGCTCTTCTATTTTAGGCTTTTGGCTTGCCTCTCTTTCCATAGAGCTTAACTCTTTGAGCTCTTTTTCTAGGTCAAGATACTCACTATATTGCTGATGAGACTCTTCTATAGTCTTGTCGGCTTGAAAGATGAAGAGTTTTTTCGCTATCTTGTCCACAAAGTATCTATCGTGACTTACTATGATAACCGCACCGGAAAAGTTTGTCAGTTGCTCTTCTAGGATGTTGATAGTAGGAATATCAAGATCATTCGTTGGCTCATCGAGAATGAGGATATCCACATCCTTAGTAAAGAGTAGGGCTAACGCCACACGGTTTTTTTCTCCACCACTAAGTACACCGACTTTTTTCTCTAAAAATTCACGAGGAAAAAGGAAGTTTTTGAGGTAACCATAGACATGCAGGTCGCTTCCACGAACCGAAACACGGTCTCCACCATGAGGACAAAAAGTCTCTATGAGGTTTTTATTATCATCTAAAAGCTCTCTGTGCTGGTCAAAGTAACCTACCTTGAACTCTCCGCGTTTGATGACTCCTTCAGTTGGCTCAAGTCGTCCTAGAAGAGCTTTAAGGAGTGTTGATTTTCCACTTCCATTTGGTCCAACTATGGCGATGACATCTTTTTGGAGTATGCGAGTTGTGAAACCTTTGAGAAGTTCTTTGTCTCCAAGAGTTAGCCCTAGGTTTTCTACCTCAAAGAGCATCTTTTGTTTATTTACACTTTTATCACGGTTGAAGTGTTTTGCCTCGCGTTGGAGCTCTACACTCATCTTACGAATTTTCGCTGGGTTTGTCTTTGCCTCTTCCCGAAGGTTCATAAGTCGCTCTTTTCTTCCCTCGTTGCGTTTAAGACGGGCACGAACACCACGAGCGAACCACTCATTCTCGCGCTTAAGAACTCCAAGAAGGTTATCATGCTGTTTTTGTAAGGTACGGATATACTCTGCTTTTTGAGTCAAGTAGTCGCTATAGCCACCACTGTACTCTTTTAAGGCACACTCATCAACTTCCACACTTTTTGTAGCTATACGGTCGATGAAGTATCTATCATGAGAGATGAAAACGAGAGTAAACTTTTCTCTTAAAATAAGCTCTTCTAAAAACTCTACCATATAAACATCAAGGTGGTTGGTAGGCTCATCAAGGAGTAAAATATCTGGTTTTTGAAGTAACAGAGAGGCGAGGGCAACACGACGCTGTTCCCCTCCACTAAGCAGGGTAATAGGTTTGTCTTCATAGCGTTTAAGATCAAAATGCTGAATAATTCGCTCTATCTTATCATCTAAGTTCCAAGCATTGTGATGTTCTATGTAGCTTGAGAGTCTCTCATGTTCATCTAGGAGAGTTTTGTTGTCAAAGTCCTCTGCTAGAAGAAGAGAGAGTTCATTGTATCGCTCTTTAGCAGTGTTAAGTTCTACTAGACCATGTTCCACAGCTTGACGGACATTATGCCCCTCTACAAATGCAGGACGCTGATCGAGCATCTTCACCTCTAGGTCATTTTTAGTGATACGGCGACCATCATCAGCCTCAAGTGTACCGTTGACTATCTTCATAAGAGTAGACTTGCCACTCCCATTTTTCCCGATGATAACGATGCGTTCACCCTCATCAACATGAAAGTTAACTTCAGTGAGAATCTTTTGAGCAGAGTAGTGTTTTGAGATTTGTTGGAGGTCTATGAGTGCCATATTAT
>JALWTK010000005.1 GCA_027082875.1 Sulfurimonas sp.
AGAACAAGTTTAATATCAATGTTCTCTTCTCTTACTCTTCGCGTTTAGAAGGGTTTAACAAGTGGTATATCCAACTCTGGGGTGAGTCTCTGGGAAAACTAGACATAAATAGTTCACACCAAGGTCTTACACCTATTGGAATAGTTGGTCCCATAGATCAGCACTCTTTTTTGCAGCTTGTCATTCAGGGTAAACGCGACAAAACACTTACTGTAGTCAAAGTAAAAGACTTTGAGAAACCACTCAAAATCGCACCTGTTACTTTGGAGGGCTTAGAGGAGTTAGACTACCTTAATGACCTAGAGTTCTCAAAACTCATAAATATGCAAGCAGATGCGACAATAGAGGCGATAAACAATGAAAAGGACATCCCTTGTGATGTTATCACTATAGACTCTGTTTGTGAGAGTGCTATAGCGGGCTTGATGTATGAGTATGAGTTGCTTACATCTCTTTGTGCAAAGTTTATGTATATAGATGCTTATAATCAACCAGGTGTTGAGAGTGGAAAAATCATACTAAAAAATAAATTTAAAAAATAAGGAAAAAAAATGAGTAAATTTGAAAATGTAACAGCAGTGAAAGAGGCAAATATCTACTACGATGGTAAGGTAACAAGTCGTACTTTAGAGTTTAATGATGGAACTATTAAGTCATTAGGTATTATGCTACCAGGGGAGTACACATTTGGGACAAATGAAGCAGAAATTATGGAAATAATGAGTGGTGAGTTAGAGATAAAACTTCCAAATGAAGAGTGGAAGACACTCTCTACTCCTGAGACTTTCAATGTCCCGGCAAACTCTTCGTTTGATTTGAAGATTAAGACACCTACAGACTACTGCTGTTCATACATTAAGTAAGATGAAAACAAACAATAACTTTAACATCCTCATAGTAGATGATGAAAAGTTTAATATAGAACTCGCTGCAGTTTATTTGAAAGAGGAGGGCTATAAACTCTCCTTCGCTCTTCATGCAAGAGCTGCCCTTGAGACTATCTATAAAAAAGAGATTAGCCTTATCCTTTTAGATATAAATATGCCTAAAACAGATGGTTTTGAGGTTTGTCGTATGCTTAAAGAGGATGTAAAAACAAAAGATATTCCTATCATCTTTCTTACCGCACAGACAGATATAGAGTACATATCTAAGGCTTTTGAAGTTGGTGGGGCAGATTATATTTCTAAACCTTTTAATGGTATAGAGCTTAAAGCTCGTGTAAAAACACAGTTACAAAATCTCTCTTACCTAGAAGAGATAAAACATAAACAGTCAAAACTTGCACAGCTAAGTATAACAGATCCACTCACAAAACTTACAAATGCTCTCTATTTTGATTCACAGATTAAGATGAAACAAAATGCTAAGCAAGATTTTTGGATACTCTATTTTAAACTGGGTAATTTCGAAAAAATAAATAGCCTTTACGGATTCTATGCTTCAAACAAGATCATTAAACGAGTGGCAACTATACTCAAAAGTAAAAGTCACTCAAATGCAGTCGTTTCTAAGCTCTATGGAGTGAGTTTTGGGGTACTTGTAAAGGATTACCCTAAAGAAGAGATTTTCAAACTTTATCAGGGTATTTATGCTGAGATACTACTGGATAAAGAGCTCAGTAAACTCGTGAGTATCTCTGCCGTGTTTTATCATGATAATAAGAGAGATCTTACTCTACCTTCGCTCTATAAACAGATACAGTCTAAAGCTGAGGAAGTAGAAGCAAAAGTGGAACATTACTCTTTTCTCTAAATTGTATCTATCTGTGTAAGTATCTGTTTTATATGCTTAAGAAGCTCTTGTGTATGTATCTCTCTTGCTTTTTCATCCCAACTTTTATACTTCTCTTCAGCATGAACAATAAACTGCTGAAACTCAGTAAAACGTAGGTTTCCTACCATACCTTTGAGATTGTGAAGTATATCTTCAGTTACACCTTCTATAACTATACTTTTCTTTATATCAATAAGACTTGAAGCAAAACTTTTTACCAAAGACTTAACTAGATTTGTATCAGCAATCTTCAGTGCAAGAGAAATTTTTTCTATATCTAGTGTATCATATTTTTGTATAGATTGGGATTTACTATCAGATTTGAGGTACTTTGCTAGTGTTTTATCTAGCTCTTTAGGAAGGATAGGCTTATTGAGTGAGTCGTTAACACCTGCTTCTTTAAAGGAGAATAGATCACTCTCTATAACATTTGCAGAGAGGGATACAATAGGAGCAGTATAGTTCTGTTTACGGAGCTCTTTGGTTGCACTGATACCATCAAGTATAGGCATATTTATATCCATAAAAATAAGATCGTACTCATTCTGTAGTGCTGCATCTATCGCTTCTTGACCATTCTCTACGATAGTATGTTCTACACCACGCTCTTTAAGAAGCAAGGAGATAAGTATTTGGTTTGTGTGGTTATCTTCAGCTACGAGTACATGACCTTTATACTGTTGGGTAGTCTCTTGAGAAGATTTGGGTGATGTGAGTAACTGATCACTGTCATGTGTGAGTGTGACAATTTTATCAAAGAGGGCAGAGCCTGTCATCGGCTGTTCAAGAAGGTGAAACTTTCCATGATTACATGTAAATTCTCCATCTACTCCCTCTATGTAGATAAGTTGTAGTTTTTCATATTTATCTAGAGCATTTTTGCAGGCATTTACATCAAAGATTTTTGAGCAGACGATGATAATATCTACTGTATCCGAAATATCTTCTATTTTATTGACTTTTATATAGTTGTAGTTCCATGCATCAAGATAAGAGAAGACTATATCGTTTATTGCACAACCGATTATATCCTCCATGTGAATAACAGCTATTTTAATATCATGTTTATGTGTTTGTATGATAGAACTGCTCTCATCTACTACATCAAGCTCAAGATCGAAGAAAAATTCACTTCCCTCTCCTTCTGCTGATTTAAGCTGTATCTGTGAGCCCATCATATTAATATATTGACTACTTATAGCAAGTCCAAGCCCTGTTCCTCCAAACTCACGACTAATGGAGTCATCTGCTTGAGAAAATGCATTAAAAATAGAACCTTGCTTCTCTTTTGGGATACCTATACCACTATCTTTGACACTAAAATGAATCTTTGCTTTTTTATTAAGAAGTGACTTGAGAAATATCTTGACATGTACTTCCCCGCTGTTTGGGGTGAATTTAATAGCATTGGATATAAGATTATTCACAACCTGCTTAAGTCTCTGTGCATCACATTTGAGAAGTTTTGGTATAGTTGTATCCGTATAGACATAGAAGTTTACCTGTTTACTTTTTGATAGGGAGGCGAAGGTAGCAACTGTTGCTTCCATCTCAGAAAAAAGATCAGCTTCTGTCTCATAAAGAGCAAGTTCCCCACTCTCTAGCTTAGAGAAGTCAAGTATATCATTTACAACATGAAGAAGTGTTTGTCCACTTTTGTGGATAATGTCGATATAGCGTTTTTCCTCTTTACCGAGATCTTTTTTGGTTAAAATATCTGTAAATCCAAGGATACCATTAAGAGGTGTACGTATTTCATGAGACATATTTGCTAAGAAAACAGTTTTTGCCTGTTCTGAAGCATATGCTTTGAGCATTGCATTTTCTAAGAGTGTGATGTCATTGAGGTTGATGATATACTGGTTATCAATCTTTTTGATAAGAATAGTAAAAGTATGTTTCGTACCATCTTTTGCGATCATCCGTACTTTATTTTGTATATCTAGTCTATTATTTGCTATATCATCAAGCCAATTTGGGTATTTTTTTGTATAAATATAGCCCTCTTCTTCTAAAAATAGATCACAGATACAGCTATGTTTTGCCTTAAACTCTTCAAAGGAGTTAAAATTAAGAGTCTCAAAGAGTTTTTTATTCACACTGAGCATACCAGTCTTTTTTGAGGCATAGATAACTAAAGCATCTTGGTTATCAAAGATCGCTTTGATAAGCTTTTCTTTCTCTTGTACCCGTTTTTTAGACTCTATCTGTTTCGTGACATCTTGGCGAATGGCGATAAACTCTTTGATTTCATGCTTAGTATCAAAGATAGGCATGATAGTTGCCGCTACATAGTAGAGTGAGCCATCTTTAGCAATATTAGAGATGAGACCGCGCCAGATTCTTCCCCTTTTGATGTTGTGCCAGAGTTTTTTGAAGATAAACTCAGACATATTTGGGTCACGAATTACATTATGATTTTTGCCTAAGAGCTCCTCTCTAGAGTACTGGCTTACCCGGCAGAATGTATCATTGACATAAGTAATATTGCCATTAATATCTGTTTTGGACACAAGTGAAGATTCATCAACTACTTCTTTATACTCTCTAAGTAGGGTAGCATGCTCCTCAAGCTCTTGTGATGTCTGTTTGATGAAGTGTGTAAGAGCATCGAAAGTGATGCGATCAAGAGTATTCTCCTGTTTTTGTACTAAATTTTTCTTCTTTCCTTTTTTTCTTTCAGAGAGGAGAAGGATAGTAGTTGTACAGTTCAGGAGGGCATTATCGATGTCAGTACTATAGAACTCTCCATAGGTGAAAAACCCGGAAGTAGGTGCAAGCTGTTCAAAAGAGCTAAATTCGGACTCCAACTTTTTACCAAGAAGTGTTTTACGTGCGATACAAGAGTATATATAGATCGCTTCTGCCGGGTTTTGGTTGAGCTTTGTTGTTATAGAGTTTGCTCCTGAAATGATACTTGTCGCATTTGAAAAGCCAAACTGTATTTTTTGTCCCTCTTTTATAGGTCCAGCAAGAACTATTTTATCCCCATCTATGGTCATAGGTGTTCTTGAAACTATGGTATTTCCCTCTTTATAGAGAAGTGGGAAGTCAGCAAGAGTGGCACATTCATTTTCAAACAGAGTATCTCCTAGATAATGTTTCATCACTTCTATGGCATTCTTATTATCTATCTCAAAGAGCATATTCCCCTCTACTTTTGTGATAGTAAACTCTTTTCCTATCGGGTTCCAGTTGAGATTGTACTCATTACTTGACGTGAGGTTTTTGCCAGAGAATGAGACACCTACAGCTCCCGAGTCATAAACTTTGTCATCCCTAAAGATATATGTTTTTTTAAGAGCAAAGTTATCACCTGCTAAACCACCAGCAAGTATAACATGAGGATTTTCTTTTTTAACACCCTTTATGAAGCCTTCGTAGTCACTTCCCTTGAGTCCCTCGCTGAGGATGATTGCAGCTTTTGTATGTTTTGAGCTAATCTTTTGAGAGAGCTTTTTACCGGATTTAGAATCTATAGTCTTGACATAACTTACTTGCAAGTTTGTACTTTTAAAAAGAGAAAGGCTGATGATGGTAGACTTCTCATACATACTTGCATGAGAAATCTCTCCTGCAGTAGTTGTACCTATAATGATGGCATTGGGAAAATCTTTTTGTAGTTTTTGAATTCTCTTTTGAATTTTCTCAACATTTTGCAAACCGGTAAAAAGTTGTATGAGTTGCGATTTGTAGTGCTTTTTAAGTGTCTGTTTTTGAGCACTTCTATAAGCTTTTTTATCGCTATATTCAAATGAAAGATGTTTCATTAACTATATTTATTCACAAGTGTATGTAAACTTCTCTCATCTAATGCACCACTTACTCTCTCTACCTCTTTTCCATCTTTAAATACGATGAGTGTCGGAATACTTCGGATACCTACTTGAGAGCCAAGAGAAGGTTCATCTTCTGTATTTATCTTTGTAAAGAGTGCTTTGAGAGGAAAGGATTGAGCAACCTTTTCAAAGGTAGGTCCAAACATCTTACACGGACCACACCAAGGTGCCCAGTAGTCTACAAAGACCGGTATATCACTATTTACTACTACTTCATCAAAAACTTCATAGTTAAGCTCTATAGGTTTTGTATCGAGCAGGGACTCCTTACATTTACCGCAGTTGGCTTTTTTGTAAGACTCTTTTTGTGGGACATTGTTTACACTGAGGCAGTGTGGACAGATAACTCTCATGAGTGTTCTCCTTGAATAAGTTTGTATGGTAGCTCCAAAAGGGTAGTTGTCGTGCCATTTTTTGACTGCATGACTATATGCCCTTTTAAATGTTCTGTTATGATAGCATAACACATATAAAGACCCAATCCAGTTCCGTTATTACTTTTAGTAGAGAAGTAGGGTTCAAAGACCTTTTTGAGTGTTTCTTGTTCTATCCCACCAGCATTATCCTCTATGCTTATAGCTAAGTGGGAGTCTAGTTCTGTGACTTTTACCTTAATATACTTCTTGGTAGACTCTACTTCATAAAAAGCATCTACAGAATTTTTAATGATATTAATAATACTTTGAATAAGTTCATTTTTGTAAGTATAGATATGTAAATCTTGAGGAATGTTTACCTCATAAGCTATTCCCTGTTGCACCATTTCATCTTTGAGAAAAAAGATAGAGTTATCAAAGAGTTCAGAAAGTAAAAACTCTGAAGCTAATTTATTTGGTTTGAAGTAGTCTCTGAAGTCATCTATTGTCTCAGAGAGATACTTTGTTGTGGACTCTATTTTTTCAAAAGAGCTATACATCGTCTCTGTATCAAGTTTGTTGAGCTGTGTTTTTATCTTAAGGGTCGCCATAATAGTGTTTATAAGCGAGAGAGGTTGGCGCCACTGGTGGGCTATCATCGAGAGCATCTCTCCCATGGCAGCACTTCTGGAAGTTGCTAACACCTTCTCTTGTGTTTGTGCAAGGTGTTTGGCATCTGTTATATTCTCTCGGAAGATAATTGTGCCAAGATATTCACCGTAGGCATTATACTCTGGAACAAGACTACTTTTAAAGATGATCTCTTCTCCATGTGCTGTTTGTGTCTTCTCTTCATACTCAAAAACTCTCTTCTCGAGTAGAGCATCTAAAATCTTCTTTTGAAGGCCTATATCAAGATTATAACGCTCTCTATGGAGATAGTCTAGCCCTAAAAGTTCCTCTTTATCATAATAAATCTGTTCTAAGAGTGCTTGGGAGAGATCTGAAATTTTTCGTTCTTTGTTGAGTTTAAGGAACAGTACCTTCTTATCTATAGTATCTCGCTCTTTGATAAGCTCTGTATTGAGCTCTTTTATTTTGAGAATATGTGAGTGAAGAAGTGCGTTAGTATTAGCCATATTTGTCTGATCTGTTATGATGAGTGCGACTAGATTCTGTTCTAAATTAAAGGGAATAATACTCACATCTTGCTGCATATACTCAAAACTAGTACCTGTCAGCTTATTGACCTTTATCGGTATGAGGTATCTTGAAGTACTTGCTGTATAGAAGGTAGGTGAGTGTAAACGCAGTGCTGTTTTGATTTTTCTTATAAGTGTTTTTGTATTGATGTTTGTAAAAAGTGCATCTAGTTGCTTACCACTAACATCTTCTTCTTTCATGTTAGTGTGAAGCTCTAACCATCTGTTGAAGTGATGTATCTTTAGTGAGTCATCTAAGACTAAGATACCGTTGTCTATATTTTCGACAACCTTCTTGTTTATATCAAGAGTTCGAGAATCGTGTTGAGTTTCGTTTTGAGCCATTGGATTGATTCATCTTTTGTAAGGATAAATATTTTACCATTTATCTGCTGATCTTTGAAGTTGAGATCTGTATCTATAACTATAACCTGTGAGTAGTGTTTGAAAGTTACAACATCATGCATCTCTGCTAGGGGAATCTGTGAGATACTCGGTAGTGAGAAACTCACTGCTGTATCCATCTCCTCTGCTAATTTTGTAGTAAGCGAAGAGGTGAGAACATTTGTAAGTTCTAAGATAGCATCATCAATATCTTCAGGAGACTCTAGCTCAAGATGTTTTGCTAAGTTCTCTGCACTCTCTTTATTGATAAAAAAAGCACTTTCCCCATTAAACTCTCCACTAAAAGCTTGTGTGGAGAAGAAGTAACTTGTACTTTTGAGTGTATCAAAAGTCTCAAGAAGTTGCTCTGTTTGGATAATACTTATCTTTGGAATACTCAGTGAAGCAAAGGCATCAAGCATATCTGCAACTACTGCTGTGGCATTACCATAGGCTACATTCATTAGCTCTTGAAGCACATCTCTCTCATCTTCTGTTAGTGTATACATTTTAGATGATCTCTAGGATGTCGTGCATTTTTTCGATATTTATTGGCTTTTGCACATGGATCTGTGCTCCAAGAGCAATGACTTTCTTTTGTGCTTGTTTTTGTACATCTGCTGAAACGACAATAACTTTTGCTTTTGGATTACTCGCTAAGAGTTTAGGGAGTGCTTCATAGCCATCCATCTCAGGCATAGTTAAATCCAAGAAGACTATGTCTACCTTTTCTTTATCCATGGTTGCGACTGCTTCAAGTCCATTAGTTGCTTGAAATATTTCGCTTTCACCAACATGTGACTTGAGACTTTTAATAAGACTCAATCGTGCTAATTTAGAGTCATCTACCACGAGATACTTCATGTTTTAGGTCTAAAAGATTCTATAGTCTCAGCGACACCAAAATCTTGATGTTTTAAGGGATCAAGAACTATCTGTGCGAGTTTATTGTTATCATGATTTATAACGATTGGAGCTAAAAAGTTTATAGCAGATTTTTCTAAAGGTTTCTGTATGACTAGTAAGTTATAGACACTCATTTTTGACTTATCGCTCATCTCTAAAAGTACTTTAATATCACTAGGAACATCAAAAGAGTATTCTCGTAAGAGATAAGGGTTTACGAGTGTGAATGATATATGTTCATTATCAAGATCTTTCATAGTTGAGAACATCTCATCTATCTCTGTGATTTCTACATTTAATGTATCAGGAAAACCAAGTAGTTCTCCTCGTACTTCATAACTCATTTAAAATCCTTTTTTAGAAATTTCCCTCTTCATATTTAAAACTATTTGCAAGAATGTAGCATGCAGAGTTCTTTATAGTGTCTATATTATAGCACTCCCCTATACCAAAAGCAATACTCTTATCATCTTTTATTATACTTATACCCTCATTGAGGTCGATAAAGGAGATTTTGTTACCATCTACAAGTCGTGCATCACTCACACCGCTGAATTTGAGTGTTATAGTTATCCAGTCATGAGCACGTGCTGCATCTTGTACTGCAAAGGTTGCAGTTATCTCTAAAGGAGAGAGAATGTCTAAAGAACGAAATTCTGCTCCCTTGAAGTTATCAAAGCGTGCTAAGTCTATGCCTACTGACAACCAACACACTCCATACTTCTATCTTCTACATCATTTGCCACTTCTGGAGACTGAGAACGTAGGTAGTATGTAGACTTCAGACCTAGTTTCCATGCGAGCATATAGATCTCATTGAGGTAACGTCCACTTGCTTTATCTAGTGTTATAAAGATGTTAAGTGATTGCCCTTGGTCTATCCACTTCTGGCGAATTGCAGCAGCTTTTATGAGTACTGTTTGGTTGAGATCATAGGCTGGTGTATAGTAAGCCCATGTATCTGGAGAGAGCTTAGGTACAACAACTGGAATAAGCCCAGAGAGATTCTCTTCAAACCACTTGCGTTTAAAGACAGGCTCTATAGCTTGAGTAGTTCCTGTCAGGATAGAGATAGAGCTTGTAGGGGCAACAGCCATTAGATAACCATTTCTCATCCCCTGCTTCTGTACACGAGTACGCAGCTCATCCCACTCATAAGAAGAAGCAAAAAGTCCTCCACGATCTACGAGGTTGACTACCTCTGCGTTTGCATGGTCTTGAGGGAAGATACCACGACTCCACTTACTTCCTTCGAAGTCAGGATAAGCACCTTTTTCTACAGCAAGTTCTGATGATGCGGCAATAGTGTTATAACAAACAGATTCCATCACTTCATCTATTTTATCAAAGTGCTCTTGTGATCCCCACATGATCCCCTGTTCTGCTAACATCTGTGCCTCACCCATAACGCCAAGACCAATAGAGCGCGACTTCATGTTTGTTCGTTTTACTTTCTCAACTGGATAGAAGTTAAGATCTATAACATTATCTAAACAACGCACAGCAGTAGGAACGATACGATCGATATCCTCTTTTGTGTTGATTCGTGAGAGATTTATAGAAGCAAGGTTACATACTGCAGTGTCACCGTTGACTTTTTCTTTCTCTACTACGAAGATAGGCAGACCACCAAGAGAGTCTAGTGCTGTTACTTTCTTCGCTGGTTTTTCTATACCACTATCTACTTTTACTAACTCATCCTCTTCATAACTTACACTTTCGCCATTTTCAAAAACAAACTTTATTTTGTAGTGGTTAGGCTTTGTGTTCTGAAAAATCTCAGTACAGAGGTTTGAGCTACGGATAACACCAACATGATCGTTAGGGTTTGCACGGTTTGCATTATCTTTAAAACAGAGGAAAGGTGAGCCAGTCTCAAAGTAAGAAGTAAGGATCTTTTTCCAAAGATCTTTAGCCTTGAGTTTTTCTTTTATAAGTGATTCATCTTGTTCTAACTCTAGGTAGCGTTTGTTAAAAGCTTCCCCATGAAGTGTAGAGAGTTCTCTAACATCATAAGGGTCAAAAAGAGTCCAGATCGCATCCTCTTGCACACGCTGCATGAAGATGTCATTTAACCACATTGCAGGGAAAAGATCATGAGCACGACGACGCTCTTCACCAGAGTTTTTCTTTAGGTCTAAGAAGTCGTTGATGTCTATGTGCCAAGGTTCAAGATAAACAGCGATAGCACCCTTTCGAGTTCCAAGTTGATCAACTGCGATAGCGATATCGTTAGTAATCTTTAAAAATGGAACCGTTCCACCTGCTGCATTTTTGTGTCCATCGATAAATGAACCCATAGAACGAACCTGCGTCCAGTCCCAACCGATACCACCACCAAATTTAGAAAGCATTGCCATCTCTTGGTAAGCATCAAAGATACCTTCGATATTATCAGGAGTAGAACCAATGTAACATGAAGAGAGTTGGTGTCTTGGTGTTCTTGCATTTGAGAGTGTAGGTGTTGCTAGCATCACTTCAAACTGAGATATCATGTCATAAAACTTGATAGCCCACTCTTGACGGTTCTCTTCACGTTGTGCTAAGAACATCGCTATAGCCATAAACATATGCTGTGGAAGCTCCATAGGGTGCCCTGTTCTATCTTTGATGAGATATCTATCGTAGAGAGTCTTTACACCAAGGTAGTTGAACTGAAAGTCACGCTCAGGTACTAAGTGCTTTTCTAGTTCTTCAAGATCATACATCTCTTTAAGACCAAGAAGTATGCGCCCCTCTTTTTCTCCTTTTTCAAAGTAAGAGCTTAAAGAACAGTAACCTGTAAAACCATTCACTTGGTGGTAGAGGTTAAAGATAAAAAGACGAGAGGCTACAAAAGTCCAGTTAGGTGCATCTATGTCTATCTTATCTACAGCAGTTTTTATAAGTGTCTCTTGAATCTCTTTAGAAGTAATCCCATCACGGAAGTGAATCTGTGCATCTACTTCAAGTTCACTTTGGCTCACATTTGCTAAACCTTTTACAGCTGCTGATGTGTACTTCTGGATCTTAGAGATATCTAATGGTTCTGTTCTACCATTGCGTTTTAAAATTGTAATCATATATCTTCCCTAATTCATTTTTTCAATAGTCTTTAGATAAAAAATTTCAGTAATAATTTATCTAAAAGCTATAGAGTAAGTAAGAGGGCATAAATAATTTCATAGGCAATGAGAAGAGAAGTTATAAGGTACAAGGCGAAAATCCGCAGGAGCTACTAGTAGCTTCAAGGGTTTTCAACGAAGTAACTTGTGACTTATCTTCTCACCCGTAGGGCAACATATAAAAGATTCATCTCCTTCGTTGAACTTCGCCTAACGATGCTCGCATCGCTAAGCAGAGCTCGCCTTGAATCTAAACCTTTTATATGTTGTTGCCTATAAAGTTATTTATGCCCTCTTACTTAATAGAAGGTGATTTTACCTAAAAACTATTGATGGAAATATTAAATGAGAAGGAAATTTAAGAGAAAAAAATTATATTAAGAAGAGTAATATTTAGCATAACCAAAAGGCTATGCTAGAGAGTGATTTTATTGTTATTTAAAAACACGTTTGAAGATATTATCTACATTTTTTGTGTAGTAGTCGTAGTTAAAACACTCACGAATCTGCTCTTCACTTAGAGAGTTACGAAGTTCTTCATCAGCAAGTAAGTGGTTAAGATAGAGTGACTCTCCATTCTCATTTGTAGTAGGACGTCCACCTTGGATCTCCTCCCAAACTTTCATAGCGTTTCTCTGAACGATGCGGTAAGCGTCTTCACGACTTACACCCTGAAGTGGAAGCTCAAGAAGTACACGTTGAGAAAATACTAGCCCACCAGTAAGGTTAAGGTTCTTCATCATGTTCTCAGGAAGAACTGTAAGGTTAGCGATAACGCCATTCATACGGTGAAGCATAAAGTCCATAGTGATAAATGCATCAGGTAACCAAAAACGCTCAGTGGAAGAGTGAGAGATGTCGCGTTCATGCCAGAGTGCAACATTTTCCATAGCAGGAGCAGCGTAAGCACGAATCATACGAGCAAGACCTGTGATATTTTCAGTAAGGATAGGGTTACGTTTGTGAGGCATAGCAGAGCTACCTTTTTGCCCTTTTGCGAAATACTCTTCTGCTTCATAAACCTCTGTACGTTGCAGGTGTCTTACTTGCACAGCAAACTTCTCAACAGAAGAGGCTAAAAGTGCTAATGCAGTAGCGAGTCTCGCATAACGGTCGCGTTGTACTACTTGGTTTGAACATGGTTCAGGTTTAAGCCCTAACTCCTCCATAGCATACTCTTCAAGCTCTAGTGGTGCATGTGCAAAGTTCCCCATAGCTCCTGAGATTTGACCAACAGCGATAACATCCATAGTCTGCTCAAGGTTCTTGAGATGACGTGCAACTTCATCGTACCAAACAGCTAATGTAAGACCAAAGGTTATAGGCTCACCGTGAATACCATGAGAACGCCCAACCATAAGAGTCATCTTATGTTCTTGTGCTCTTGTCTTGATTGATTCCATAAGCATCTTCACATCAGCGATGATAATGTTAAGAGAATCTCTCATCTGAATAGCTACACCAGTATCTACTGCATCAGAAGATGTCATACCATAGTGGAACCATCTTGACTCATCACCAAGACTCTCAGATACACTAGTGTTAAAGGCGATAAGGTCATGTTTAGTAACTGCCTCTATCTCTTCTATACGCTCAACTGAAAAACTTGCATTCTTAACAATCTTATCAGCATCCTCTTGAGGAATTTTCCCAAGTCTAGCCCAAGCTTTAACAGCTGCTTTTTCTACTTCTAACCATGCTGCATATCTTGCATGTTGTGTCCATTTCTCTGCCATCTCTGGACGTGAATATCTTTCTACCATTTATACACCTTTATATTGATTATTGCGTTAAAATTCTATGTGTAACATTTTACACTAACTATCATAACAGAGGAATTAAGAATGCCATTTGTAAAAAACAAGTACATAGTAGAAAAAAAACAGAGGGCAGTCTTTTTTCTTATGAATGAGTTAGGCTACTCCCAACGCGAGTCACAGCGCTTCATATCTAAAGGTCGTGTGCTTGTTGATGGGGAGAAGATGGTTCGTACTGCTGGAGAGATTGAGGGTGAGATAGAGTTTATTCACTTCGAGCCAATTACTAAAGGACTCTCCCCTACATTTGAAGAGAAGGAGTTTGTAGTTTTCGATAAGCCGAGTGGAGTGCTTGTGCATCCACAAACAAAACGCACACCCTACTCTCTTATAGATGAACTGAAGTTTCAGTTTGGTCGTGATGCTAACATTGCTCATCGTATAGATCAAGAGACAAGTGGTTTAGTACTCTGCGCAAAAAATAAAACAAGTGAACGCGAGATAAAGATGATGTTTCAAGAGAGAGATATGAAGAAGAAGTATCTTGCGATGGTACATGGAGAGATGAAAGAAGAACTTACTGTAGAAGCTCCACTTTTACGTTCACAAGACCAAAGCTCAGCTATGGTTCGGATGATAGTGAAAGTCCATGAAGATGGTAAAGCATCTAAGACTACTTTTAAGCCTTTAGAGTACTTTCCTGAGAAAGATATGACACTTGTAGAGTGTGCACCGCATACAGGACGCCAGCATCAGATAAGAGTACATTTGTTTCACGTGAAACATACTATAGTCGGTGATCCAGTTTATGGGCAAGAGGATGCAAATTTAGTGAAATTTTTAGATAGAGAGCTAACACCACTCGATAGAATAAAAAATAGTGGAGCATCACGACTTCTACTTCATGCGAGTGAATTGGAGTTTGAACTTTATGGCGAAGAGTTTACTGTAAAGAGTGAAATAGATTTTTTAAAGGTCTGTATGGAGTCTATGGATGTGAATAACTTTTCTAACTAATCTCTCTTCTTCTTTTTTAAATGTGAAAAACTCCTCCTAACTCTTTCAAATCCCTATAAATAGGGCTTTAAGCAAGATAAAAGTTTCTACTTCAGCAAATATTTATATAAATAAATTCTTAATTTATAAAAGAATTTCTAAATTTATCTAGATAAAGGGGTAGTTTATTCACAAGTTACAACACAGTGTGAATAGCTTGCAATTTTGAAGATAAGTTTTGAGTGGGAAGTTTTTTTGTTAGTTTTTTATAAGATTACTAGGGTATTATTACATTCATAAACGACCTCCCTGGTGTGTTGGTCGTTTAGCTAAGTGTCAAGCACTTACTTCTTGGCTATTAAACGCCGTTATATCTCTTAATGATTTTTTTTACACGAGATCTTAAATTTCTAAGTGCATCGCTACTTGTTTTACCATCAGCTGTAAGATTTTCAAAATCTTCACCAAGTTGTGCTTTCGCCATCCAACCGATTTTATTGTGGTATTTGATACCTACAAACTGTACATCACCAAAGTGTCCTTTAGCAAGTTTATATATCTCTCTTATACGATCTGCATCTGTTTTTTCTGCCATTTGTAGTACTCCTTAATTAATTTGAAATTTATTTTAACATATTTTTGGTATTAAATTGGTTACAACTATTTTTTATCATCATCTTTGAGTGCAGCATACATGAAACCACCGACACCGACAGCAAACACTAAAACTATTAAAACTACTTCTCCAATATCTACACCTGTAAAATCACCCATCTATATATCTCCTTCAATTTTGCCACTTAAGTGGTCTTGTTTCTCTTTGAGCTGCCCACAAGCAGCACTTATATCTATGCCTTTAGAATCGCGTATCGTGCAGAGTAAGCCATGTTTAACAAGGTACTCCTGAAATGCGACCATATCGGCACGGCTAGGTCTATCATAGTCAGTCCCTGGATAGGGATTGAAGTAGATAAGGTTTACCTTAGCTTTTATGTCTGTAAGTAGCTTGACGAGCTTCTTTGCACTTCCTATGTCATCGTTCTTATTTTTTATAACAAGATACTCAAACATAACTCGCTTTCGTGTATCTATAGGGAAGCGTTTGACTGCATCTATAATTGACTGGATATTATGTGCTTTGTTCATAGGAATGAGCTCTGAGCGTAGTTCATCATCTACAGCATGCAGAGATATGGCAATATGTACACCTAGATCCATCTCTCCGAGTTTGTCTATCTTAGAGCTAAGACCACTTGTGCTAACAGTTTGGCGTTTACCACCGATGTCTAAGCCATCTTCTTCTTTAAAAATCTCTATAGCTTTTGTTAGGTTAGTTAGGTTATCAAGAGGCTCACCCATTCCCATGTATACGATATTTATCTTTCTACTCTGTTTGTGATCGTTATCTTTTTTAAGGGTAACAACTTGTGCAACTATCTCGCCAGCACTCAAGTCTCTTGTAAAACCACCTTTAGCTGTTAGACAAAAAGTACAGCCTACTTTACATCCAACTTGTGTGGAAACACATATAGTATATTTTGCTTCTTGACAGATATTTCCAGACTCATCTTTTTGCTCATCTTTCATCTTAAGCCAGACAGCTTCCATAGTTTTACCATCTTGAAGTTCTAGTAGATACTTGATAGTTCCATCACTAGACTCTTCTTTTTTAGCAATTTTAAGAGGATTTACAAGATACTTCTCTGCTAATTCCTCTTTCATAGACTTAGGAATATTTTTCATATCATCATAGTCTGCAGCGAAGTTATTGTATAACCAACCATAAATTTGTTTGGCACGAAATTTTGGTGTTATGAGGGCTTCTAACTCTTTATGAGTGAAGTCCATTAGTGAGGGTTTTAGCGTTTGGCTCATTTTGCTGTAAGTTCCTTTATTCGTCTTTTTACATGCTCTGTTAGTAACTCTTTTGCTTTTTCATGGTTGGCTAAAAAGTCATCATGTGCAGTCTCGTTAGTGTAGTTTGTTATGCAAAATACACCACCAGCAGGTATGTTAAACTCTTGTGCTATTTTTAAAACAGAGAAAAATTCCATGTTCTCTATCCCAACTCCAAACTTCAAAAAGTTCTTTGTTAACTCTGCGTTAGTGCTTATATAGTTCGAAGAGTTGACTACTATATCTTTTTTGTTTGTAGTGTTAGTTGTGACTACATTGTCCAGAGGAGTATAAGCATCATTTGAAAGAAACGCGAGCTCTATGTTAGCAGCTGTTTTACTCTCGATGATGTCAAATATCTTGGCCTCACCATAAGATCCAGCACTCCCAACAAAGAGTATAAACTCAGGTTTATCAAAGAGACAAAGACGTGTAAGGTTCATAGCAGTCTCAACAAGACCTATTCCCATTGCTTGTGCGAATTCAAACTGTTCGCTATTTCCTGCACATATTATCATTACAGACGTACCGGAATATTTTGTTTATGAAGATAGTGTTTAAGATCCATGATGTCTATCTCTTTATAGTGAAAGATAGATGCTGCAAGTGCAGCGTCAGCACCACACTCAAAAGCTTCTTTTATGTGTTCCATAGTTCCTGCACCACCACTTGCAATGACTGGAACATTTACAGCACGACTTATCTGCTCAGTGATGTTAAGCTCAAAGCC
The DNA here is from genome assembly GCA_027082875.1 of Sulfurimonas sp. GTDB lineage: Bacteria > Campylobacterota > Campylobacteria > Campylobacterales > Sulfurimonadaceae > Sulfurimonas. The sequence goes on from JALWTK010000005.1 coordinate 16,947, forward strand.
AGCCTTAGTTCCATCTGCATCCATAGAGGTAAGAAGTATCTCCCCACTTCCACGATCTACTACTTCTTTTGCCCACTCTACAGCATCTAGACCAGTATCTACTCGGCCACCATTTAAAAAGACATGGTACTTACCTGAGTCTGTGCGTTTGACATCTATAGCAGTGACTATACACTGCGAACCAAAACGTTTAGAACCTTCATCTATAAGCTCTGGACGTTTGATAGCTGCTGAGTTTACACTTACCTTGTCGCACCCAACATTGAGTAGACTATAGATATCTTCAAGTTTACGTATTCCACCACCAACAGTAAGAGGGATGAAAATCTCACGTGCAACTTGCGCAACTATATCTACTATAGTATCGCGGTTATCAGATGAGGCAGTGATATCTAAAAATGTAAGTTCATCTGCACCCTCTTCGTTGTAGCGTCGAGCTACTTCAACTGGATCACCTGCATCTTTGAGACCAACAAAATTGACCCCTTTAACAACTCGGCCATCTTTAACATCAAGACAGGGAATAATTCTTTTTGCAAAATAGTTCATCTTTTAGAACCCTTATATAATATATTTTGAATTATACTACTTTAGGCTTATAATTTGGTAACAGATGTTTCACGTGAAACATTTGCAGGAAAGAGCTTAACTTAAGGCTACAAATACCAATAAATAGGATAATCTAGAGAAATTTTGAAAGAATTATATAATTAAATCTTCTTATAAGAAAAACTATTGTAGACTCATGCTTATGAATATAGAAAGTGTTGTAGCAAAGAAGAAGTTTGGACAGAACTTTCTAAAAGATCAATCAGTTTTAAGAAAAATCGTCGAAGCGATGCCCAAGAACGAGAATAAACTCGTGGAGATTGGGCCTGGCTTAGGTGATTTAACTAAATTTTTAGTTGATGTCAGAAGTGTAGAAGCTTTTGAGGTAGATACCGATTTGTGTAAACTGTTACAAAGTACATTTAAAGAAGAGATCGCTACCAAGCGACTCCACATAAACTGTGGGGATGTTTTACAAGCTTGGCAGAGTAGTTTAGTGGATGAACCGTACGATTTAGTGGCAAACTTGCCCTATTATATCGCTACAAACATAATCCTAAAAGCACTCGCAGATCCAATGTGTAAAAATATACTTGTAATGGTTCAGTTAGAAGTGGCAGAGAAGTTTTGTGCAACTGCTGGTGAGAAAGTATTTGGAAGTTTGGGCATTATCGCTCAGAGTGTAGGAACGGCAGAGATTGTCACAAAAGTTCCTCCAACTGCATTTGACCCACAGCCAAAAGTAGACTCTGCTGTTTTTCTCATACAGAAAACTGCTGATAGATCAGATAAAGAGTTCGAGGATATGCTTAGAGTTGCATTTACGCAGCCTCGAAAAACTCTTATGAAAAATCTCTCACAGAAGTATGATAAAACACTTCTCAAAGAAGCTTTTGACAAGCTTGAACTGATACATACGATTCGCCCTCATCAAGTGAGCACTCAGGACTATCACCAACTCTATAAAATAATATAACAATATACAAAGGAGTTTGGATGGCAGAAGAAAATCAAGGGTCCGTAGAAACAACTACGGCACCTAAACAAGAATCAGCACCAACAACACAAAATACTCAGTCGGATGCAAAACCGCAAACAGGTGTAAAACCAGCACAAAATAGAAATAATAACAATAGAAGAAACAATAATAGAAAGCCAAATAACAACGGTAATCAAAATAGACAAAATAGTAACAAGCCTGTAGGTGATAAACCAGCAGGAAATAAACCAAATAATAACCGTAATAAAAATCGTAATCGTCACCGTAGACAAGCTACTCCGATTGATGAAAACCTTAAAACATTTGTAGCGAAGAATCAAGAAGCACATAAGCAACGTCTTAATCCTCACTTCAAACTAGATCTTGAGTCAAAAGCGAAGGTTCGTATTACTCCTCTTGGTGGACTTGGTGAAATCGGTGGAAACATTATGGTTATGGAGACAGAGAAAGAAGCTATTCTCATTGATATTGGTATGAGTTTCCCTGATGAGACTATGCATGGTGTAGATATCTTAGTTCCTGATTTTTCTTATCTTAGAGAGATCAAGCACAAAATAGTTGGTGTTATTATTACTCATGCTCATGAAGACCACATCGGGGCTATGCCTTATCTTTATAAAGAGATGCAGTTTCCTATATATGGTACGCCACTTCCTCTTGCTATGATTGGGAACAAGTTTGATGAGCATCACATTAAAGAGCATAGAAAATTCTTTAACCCTATCGTTAAACGCCAAGTATATGAGATAGGAAATGATTTCAAAATCGAGTGGATGCACATGACTCACTCTATTATTGACTCATCCTCTTTAGCTATTACTACTGATGCTGGAACTATCATCCACACTGGTGACTTTAAGATAGACTATACTCCAGTTGATGGTTATACTGCTGACCTTCACCGTTTAGCATACTATGGTGATAAGGGTGTATTATGTCTTCTTTCTGACTCAACAAACTCACACAACCCTACTCCAACTGGTTCTGAGCTTTCAGTTGGACCAGCACTTGATAGAATCTTTAGCAAAGCAGAAGGTCGTGTACTTCTTTCTACTTTTAGCTCAAACATTCACCGTGTACAACAAGCTATTCAATACGGTATAAAATACGGTCGTAAGGTTTGTGTCATCGGTCGTTCTATGGAGCGTAACATCGAACTTGCAATGCAGTACGACTATGTGAAGTTTAACAAAAATATCTTTGTTGATGCAGATGAAATAGCCAGTCTTAATGATAAAGAAGTTCTTATCGTTACAACTGGTTCTCAGGGTGAGGCAAACTCAGCACTTTTCAGAATGAGTATTGGTGAGCATAGACACATTAAGATAAAGCCAACTGACTTGATCGTACTCTCTTCTCGTGCTATTCCTGGTAATGAGGGTTCTATTTCAGGCATGCTTAACCACCTACAACGTGCAGGTGCAAGTGTAGCAATGAGCAAAGATATTCATGTTTCAGGTCATGCTTCTATGGAAGAGCAGAAACTTATGTTACGTTTAGTAAATCCTAAGTTTTTCTTACCAATCCACGGAGAGTATAATCATGTTATGCGTCACCGTGAGACTGGTATGATGTGTGGTGTTCCTGAGAGAAATATCTTGCTTATGACTGATGGTGAGCAGATAGAAGTTGCACCGAAGTACATGAGAAAAGTAAAAACAGTCAAAACTGGTAAGACTTACATCGATAATCAAAATAACCATAAGATAGATGATGATATCATTCTTGATCGTCAGAAGCTAGCTTCTGATGGTGTGGTTATGCTTGTAGCTGAAATCAGTGAACAAAACTCAAAACTCCTTAGTAAGCCAAAGGTAACAACTTTTGGTATAGTTCCTGATAAGCAGGATAAAGCTTTTGCTAAAGAGATGGAAGATGTTTTAGAGATATTTTTAACAAACATCAAACCAGGTCTTATTGAAAATAGCCGTGCACTTGAAAATGATGTACGTCAAGTTGTTCGTAAACACATCTTTAGAAAGATGAAGAAGTACCCTCTTATCGTTCCACATATGTTAGTTCACTAAGATTTTTTGCACTCTTTTTTAAGAGTGCCCTCCCCCCTTATACGTTATAATCATAAAAAATTTCACAGAGGCATACCTTGTCAAATAAAAAACAGTTAGAGAAAAAAACAGAAGAGTTTGAAAATGCAGTAAAATCTATGATGCTCCATGTTGGTGAAGATCCGAGTCGTGAGGGTCTTTTAGAGACTCCAAAGAGAGTAAGAAAAGCCTATGAATTTATCTATGGTGGTTATAAAGAAGACCCAATAGAGATACTCAATAAAGCTCTCTTTACAAGCTCTAACGATGAGATGGTTCTTATAAAAGATATAGAGTTTTACTCTACTTGTGAGCATCATCTTCTCCCTATCATTGGGCGTGTTCATGTTGCTTATATTCCCGATGGAAAAGTTGTAGGACTTTCTAAAATCCCTCGTGTGGTTAATGTTTTTGCCCGCCGTATGCAGATACAAGAGCAGCTTACAGAGCAGATAGCAGATGCCATTATGGAAGCGATAGGCCCTAAGGGTGTGGCTGTAGTTATTCAAGCTAGACATATGTGCATGGAGATGCGTGGTGTTGAGAAGATAAACTCTACAACTACCTCTTCAGCACTTCGTGGACTTTTCAAAAAAGATGAAAAAACACGAGCGGAGTTCTTCTCTCTCATAAACTCCCCTACTGGTACAAGATACTAGCCTAATGCCATTTACCTCACTCAAAGATAAACTAGCATCAAAGAATTACTCAGTAGCCTTTGGTGAGGTAGTCAAGATAAATGCGACAGTCATCACTGCTCGCGGACTTAATGTTAGTATCTCCGATATGGTAAAAATTGTCTCCAATGAGACAACTCAAGAGACTGTAGGAATGGTTACAGAGATAGATGGTCCTACTTTTTTCATCACTCCCTTCTCTTTTGTGGATGGTTTTCGCTCTGGTGACAAAGTTTTCTTAGACTCTACTGGTATGAATATCCCCATCGGTGATGGCTTACTTGGTCGCGTTGTAGACCCTTTTATGCGTCCTATAGATGATAAAGGTCGTATACCAAACTCTAAGCTCTCCCCTATCATAAAGCCTCCTATTTCAGCTATGAAACGCGGTATGATAGATGAAGTTTTTAGCGTGGGTGTCAAAAGCATAGATGGGCTGCTTACTTGTGGTAAGGGGCAGAAGCTTGGTATATTTGCCGGTTCAGGTGTAGGAAAATCTACACTCATGGGAATGATAGTCCGTGGTGCAGAGGCTCCCATAAAAGTAGTAGCTCTCATCGGTGAGCGTGGTCGTGAGATACCTGAGTTCATAGAGAAAAACCTTGGCGGAGACCTTACAAATACTGTTATCATCGTTGCAACGAGTGATGATAGCCCGCTTATGCGAAAGTATGGAGCATTTGCTGCTATGAGTGTGGCGGAGTTTTTTAAAGATAAGGGGCTAGATGTGCTCTTTATTATGGACTCCGTGACACGTTTTGCTATGGCACAACGTGAGATTGGTCTTGCTCTTGGTGAGCCCCCTACTTCTAAAGGGTATCCACCATCTTCGCTTACCCTCCTCCCTCAGCTAATGGAGCGTGCAGGAAAAGAGGAAGGTAAGGGAAGTATTACTGCATTTTTTACTGTACTTATAGAGGGTGATGATATGAGTGACCCTATCGCCGATCAGTCGCGTTCTATTCTTGATGGACATATTGTTCTCTCTCGTGAGATGACAGACTTCGGTATCTATCCCCCTGTCCATATTCTCAACTCTGCCTCGCGTGTTATGAATGACATCATTACCCCTGAACACTTTAGGGCTGTGCTAAAGTTTCGCCGACTTTATACACTTCTAAAAGAAAACGAAACTCTTATTCGCATAGGTGCTTACAACAAAGGGACCGACCCTGAACTTGATGAAGCGATAGATAAAAAAGAGGTAATGCAGAAGTTTATCTCTCAGGGAGCAATGTATAGCGAGGCTTTTAATGCAAGTTCAGAGGCTCTTATTGAGATGATGCAAGCATAATTTTTACTCTGCTATCCCCATAATGAGTGGTGATTTTTTCCAGTTATCTCTAGGAAGGCGTTTATTGGCATTGACTGTGATGGCTAATTTTTTTCCAAAGACTTGCTCATAAGTCTGCATCACTAAAAGAATCTCACTATCTTGCCCAAAGATATCAATGTAAGAGTAGATGAAACTCTCAGCTATTTTTATTTTGCGTTTTGCCATGCTTGCTTTTATTTTAACATGAAAGGCAAGGCGAAGGAGGTCGCCTATCTTATCTACTCGCGTTTGCACATGGATAAGGGGACCGAGTATCTTTTTTATCGCTTTTATATCCCCTTTAAGGGCAGCTTCTTCACACTGTTCCATCAGTTTAGCCCAGTGCTTCTCTAATAGCTGACTTAACTCATAGTCGTAAAGATTGAAACTCCCATCGAGTACCTCATAACAATGGATAAAGTCATTATTTTCATAATAATTTTTAAGATTCTTTACACGAAGTGTACATTGGTAAAGTGAGTGTAACTCCTCTTTTATATCTGTCACAGGAAGGAGTTCTTTTATCGCCTCTGTCGCCTCTTTACTTCTACCTTGGCTGATAAGTTGTGTGATGTAGTTCAAACTTTTTTGGTTGGCACTCTCAAGTGCGAGGAGTGTAGGGATTTGTGAAAATATCTCATTTTTCTTTTTAAGCCTCTCTATAGTCTCATAATCTTGGGCATTTACTGCCTGTAAAAAGCTTATAAAATCACTGTTGTTTTTGAGGACAAGATTGAGCATAGGACGTTTGGAAAGTACAGTTGCATAGGGAGAGAGTATCTCTTTTGCAACATCTGTTCGTCCTATAAGTACCTGCTTTTGTGCAAAAGTATAGGCCTCTTTGAACTTCTCTTCCATTTTTTTGTACTGTTTTGTATGCTTAAGGGCAGGGTGTTTGTGTGCTAGGGCATAGGCAAGTGTATTCTTTTTTTCAAGATAGAGATTAGTAAAACGCTGGTAGTGCTCAAAGGCACTAAACATCGCTTTTATATCGCTCTTTTTTTCTTCTATACCATCAAACATTTTGAGAAGTTTTCTTGCTTCTTTTGTATTGTGATCGATAAGGGCTGCTATTGCTTGGGTGTAGAGATTTTCATACATTACCTCTACACGTTTATGCTCACGAGTGCCCTGAAGCATTGGGTCTTGTGCGAGAAGTTTGTAGGCTACATCGAGTTTTTTGTGTAGAAGGGCATTTTTGAGATCTTCTGTTGTTGGAAGTTTGACCTTATATATATCTCGATTTTCTAGTATCACTATGAGCTCGTACTCTTTTGTAAGACAGATATGAGAGATCTCTTTGGAAAAGCTAAGATAGGCAGGTTTAATGATTTTGGCTTGAAGTGTATCGACAAGGGCGACACTCTTGGAGTGACCACTTACCAAAACATACTGCGGGTTTGGCATCACAATAAGAGAGTTTATTTTTCTAAAGGGTGCACTTATATGTTTTGTTGCTTGGTATTTTCTGAGAGAGTGAATAGAGAGCATACCATCAACATTTGCACTGATAATCTGAGAGCGGTTGAGGAACTCTAAGGCAACTATTTTGACCTTTGAAGCTTCTATCTTTTGGCGAGAGGCATAGGAATTCATCCTTAGAATAATAATTTCACCACCATAACCAGTAGAAGCAAAAAGCTCATCTTTAAAAGCAAAAGCACTTACGTAGTTTCTCTTTTTTGCACTCTCTTGTGTTTTATTATAGCCAAAGGAGCAGAGTCTAGAGAGCTGAGTCCGTCCATCGTAGCGATATTGTACAACTCGACCATGTGTAGAACCAGCGACAAGATACTTGCTATTTGGCACAAAAGAGAGGAGGGTGATCTCTCCTTCAAAGGTACGAATCTTTTGTAAGAGCAATCTACTCTTGATATCGATAATAGAGATGATATTAGCATTTGCAATGGCAAGAAGGTCACCTTTTGTAGTAAAAGCGGTTGCAGTTGTTTTGTAGTTGAGCTCCTCTAAAGAGAGATTCTCTTTTGTAGAACACTCTAAAGGTGAGTAGATTTTTGCACCATGAGTTTTGGTGATAAATGCGAGAGTATTATCTTCTAGGATAGTGGCTGTACTTATTTCAGAACGTGCCTTATAACACTCCTCTTTTGAAAACATAAGTTTTTCTAAAATCTACCAGTATACATTAAGTACTGGTACATTGGTTTGAGTATATACAGATCAAATGCGCACCTGATCCAGTGTGGAGCTAGGTCTTTGTAGTTAAACGCAACCATGATGGCATCACGGCGAGAAAGATTTGTTTTGTTGAGAAGGTCTTTTGCATTCATAAAGATAGTCCAGTAGTTATATAAGATTATTTTACAAAGTTATCCCTTAATAAATCTTATTACAGAGGAGTTGTACACTAATCTTACCGTTAAATTCGTTCTTAGCTACTGTATAAGAACAGCTTATCTTTTTATCTTCGGGCATCTCAAAAACTGTGCGAAACGCGATAATCTCTAGGGTCTTTTTCTGATGAGGATATTGTCGTACCTCTATGCGAGAGTGAGACTTATCTGCACCCATGAGTTTTATGCCTACAACTTCTGCATCTTTAAGTAGAAAAGATGGTCTAGCATTAGCTTCACCATAAGGCTCAAAACCCTCAAGAAGAGTGAGTAACTCAAGATCAATATCATCTGCATCGAGTATACCACTGACAGACTCTTTAGGGATAAAATCTTTAGGATCTATGCTTTTTGCAGTTTCATTTATAGCCTCTCTAAACGCGACAATATTTTCTACTTCTAGTCCAAGCCCAGCTGCCATTTTATGCCCACCAAACTTACTTAGATAGAACTCATTTGCTTTGATGAGCTCGTAGATACTTACATCACCGATACTTCGAGCACTTCCTTTGGCTAGACCATTCTCTTCACTTAAGACAATAGCCGGCTTACCAAACTTATCTACGAGCCTAGCTGCGACTATACCTACTACACCCTCATGCCACCCCTCACCGCTCACTACAGTGATAAGATCATCTTCATTGACAGAGTTCATAGCAGATTTTGTAGTCTCTGCTTCTGTCTCTTTACGAAGGTCATTGAGTTGAGTGAGGAGTTCATACTGTTTGTTTGCAGTGTAATTATCTTGAGCTGTGAAAAACTCTAATGCGATACTTGCATCTTCTAAACGCCCTGCAGAATTAAGTCGTGGGGCTATCTGAAACGCGATGTCTTCACTTGTTATCACTGACTTATCAAGTCTATCTCGTATGATGACAGAAGAGGGTCTGTCTGTAGTGCTTATGAGTTTGAGTCCCTCTTTGACAAGAGTACGGTTGATGTCTATAAGTGGCATAATGTCGGCAATAATAGCGATAGCTAAGATGTCTAAGAACTGCCTCATATCTATGCTGAGTCCTAACTCTTTTTTCACAAGCCCAAGGAGTAACCAAGCAACTTGTGCTCCGCATATTTCACTAAAAGGGTAAGAGCACTCTTTGAGTTTAGGGTCTACAATGAAAGTAGCATCCGGTAAAATATCTCCTGGGGTATGATGATCAGTAATGATAAGTTCTATACCTCTTTGCTTACAAATATCAGCTGCTACAACTGCGGAGATACCATTGTCTACAGTGATAACTAAGTCGGTATCCACTCGCTCAAGCACTGTAGGACTTACTCCATAACCATCTCGAAAGCGGTTAGGGATGATAGCCTCAAGAGGGTAAGGAATCTGACGAAAGAAGTCCACCATGATAGCTGTAGAACTGACTCCATCGACATCATAATCACCGACTAAGGTTATTCTTTTGTTAGCACGGATAGCATCTGCTATTTTCTTTGCTGCATCACTTGCATTGTGTAGGAGGGCAGGGTTCGGAATATCTGAAAGTCGTTTCTCTTCTGTGCTAAAACGCTGAGAGAGTAGGGTGTGAAGTTCTGATTTTGTAAGATTTGGTATATTCATAAGGGTATTATAGGGTAAAAAAAGAAAGGGGTGTGAAAGTATGGCAAATTGCCATATTTATATGTTCCATCCTCTCCAGAGGTGGAACTAAATATAGCTACTCCGCGTTTAAAGAAGCCTCAACAAACGCGAGTATAGAAGGATTTGGAGTCTGTAAGCGAGAAGTGAACTCTGGGTGGAACTGTACACCTAAGAACCACGGATGACCCTCTATTTCTACAGTCTCTATAAGACCATTTGATTCACCTGTTACTACCATACCAGCTTTTTCTAACTGCTCACGGTAAGCAGGATTTGCTTCGTAGCGGTGGCGGTGGCGTTCGTGGATAGTTTTTACACCATTGTAAGCTTTTTGGATGAGTGAGCCATCTTTTGTATCACATGGGTACTCACCTAAACGCAGAGTTCCTCCCATTGGAGATTCATGTGTACGAAGTTGTGCTCCACCATTTTGGTCTAAGAAGTTATCTATAAGATAGATCATTGGGTGTGGTGTCTCTTCATCAAACTCTATAGAGTTTGCACCCTCAAGTCTGAGTACATTTCTAGCATACTCAACAAGTGTGAGTTGCATTCCAAGACAGATACCAAGATATGGTACTTTGTTCACACGTGCATACTCAATGGCTTGGATTTTCCCCTCAACACCGCGAGAGCCAAAACCACCAGCAACTAAAACAGAGTCACAGTCAGCAAGCAGTGCTTGGGCACCTTTCTCCTCTATCTCCTCACTATCAACCCACTCGATCTCAACACGAGTATCAAGGTGTGCTCCACAGTGGATAAGAGACTCAGTAAGAGACTTATATGCCTCTTTAAGCTCAAGATACTTTCCTACAAAACCAACTACAGTTTTGTTTTTAGGCTGTACTATCTTTTTAACCAGTGTGTCCCACTCTTCCATATCAGGATTCAGCTCATCTAACTCTAGCTCTTTTGAAATAGATTTGAGGATATTTTGACGTAAAAAAGTTACAGGAATATCATAAATAGTAGCCGCGTCAAGTGCTTCAATAACACAATCAGGATGTACATCACAACTCATAGCAAGTTTCTTTTTAAATGTCTTAGGGAGAGCATTTTCACTCCTAGCGATAATCATCTGTGGAGTGATACCGATACGGCGAAGCTCTTGGACTGAGTGCTGTGTAGGTTTTGACTTGAGCTCACCGGCCGCTTTAATGTAAGGGATAAGCGTCACATGTATGAAAAAAGTTCCCTCCACATCATCATCATGTTTCATCTGACGAATAGCCTCCATAAAAGGAAGTCCTTCGATGTCACCAACAGTTCCACCAAGCTCAACGACTAAGATATCATGCCCTTCACCAGCAAGTTTGATACGGTTGACAATCTCACCAACGATATGAGGAATAACTTGAATAGTCTGCCCAAGATAACCACCAGCACGTTCACGTTCGATAACTGAAGAGTAGACTTGTCCCGTTGTAAAGTTTGCAGACTTTAAAAATGAAGCATCTAAGAAACGCTCATAGTTTCCGATGTCAAGGTCAGTCTCTGCCCCATCTTTTGTGACAAAAACTTCACCATGCTCTAGTGGAGACATAGTTCCTGGGTCAACATTGATATATGGATCGATTTTGAGCATACCCACATCAAAACCAGAGTGTTTAAGAAGTGTACCTACACTTGCTGCTGTGATTCCCTTACCAAGAGAGGATAAAACGCCACCGGTTACAAAGATGTATTTTGTCATTAAAAAGCTCCATATTTATATAAATTATAAACGCGATTATATACTAAAAGAGTTTAATTTCTTATGACACAAGGAAAGTTTCGCTATTATATAAGTAAATATAATTTAGGAAAAGAGAATAAATATGAAAAGAGTTTTTAGTAGTTTTTTATTGGGCTTTACTTTAGTGATCTCAGTTGGATGTAGTGTTGATAATCATTATGATTCAAATAGTACAGAGAGTTTAGGAACAGTTGTAGATGTCCAAAAAATTGTGATAGAAAAGGTTAATATTGATGTGCCTACCTTAGTGATAGTAATGAACTGGAATAATGAAACAGAAACCGGTAATCAGCTATTATGGCATAATAAAATTTTTGATATGTCCGAGGGTGGAGCAAGTAGTGTTAACAGATGGTATGCTAATAATACAAATAATAATATAACTCTTGTACCAGTTGAGGAAACTGAAGGTACAGCGAATGATGGCGTGATTATGCTAGATATGGGGCAAAATCATTTTAATGAAGATAATGACCTTAACTTTAGAAATACTTTTGTGAAACAAGCACTCTTAAGTCCAGTAATAACGAGTCATGTGAATTTTGCGAATTATGATAAAGATCAAAATGGATATATTAGTTCACAAGAGATGCAGATTATTTTTATAGTTGCTGGGGGAGAGCTCTCTTATGGTGGAGAGATAAGAAACTCTATCTGGGCACATTCATGGAATTTTGATGATGATACAAGACCTCCTATTGTAAATGGTATCACGCTCCTTGCCTATAGTAAAGATAAAAGTAAACTTGGTGCCTATGCGGCTTTTGGAGCAGAGCATAGAGAGTCTGACACCAAAAGGCACAAGGCGACTATAGGAATTATGACTCATGAGATAGGGCATTCACTTTATGGATTACTAGATCTATATGATACTTCAACTGGAGGTTCGGGTCTTGGTGCTTATGATCTTATGAGTGATGGTGCCTGGGGCGAGAATAAAAATAGTCGATATCCTGGAGAGGTGCCTACACAATTTTCTACTTTTAGTAAAATAGGAGCTGCACAAGTTGCAAGTATAACAAAGGTTTCAGGAGAGAGTATAGATCTTAAGTGTAGTGCAAATGAGTTTATAAAACTGCCAACGGCACAGACAAATGAGTACTTTTTAATAGAGTGTAGAGACACAAAGAGAGAAGATTCTGATAGTGCTTTTAATTACTTTGACCCAAAATTTCCAAAAGACAAACTTGTTGCTATCGCCTACCATGTTGATGAGTCAAAAAGAGAGCTTCAGGATCTACCAAACTCTGAAAATGGTAAACAAACAAGCACACATCACTATATGGTGAGTGTACTTGAAAAAGATACTTCTTCGTTAATGACAAATAAATCAGGTATCACTATAGACTATAATGATGTTTATACTGAAGGTGATATGATAGATAATGTAAAAATGAGCTCCTATTTTGGTGAGCCAGGCTTCTATGTAGAAGTGCGAAGTGCGAACTATGCGAAGAGAACAATGAACTTTAGAGTTTCAAAATAGGAGAAAAAGATGAAAAAAATATTATTAACAGTAACACTACTACTAGCATTTACTGCCTTAGATGCAGCACCAGCAAGAGGGGGCTTACATACTTTTACGCAAGCAGATGGAAGAAGTTTTCAAGGTTATTTAAAGGGTGATGCAGCATTTCATTGGATAGAGAGTAATGGCTCTGTTGTACTTTTTAATAGAGTAGATAATAACTACTACAAGGCTAAACTTAATAGTTCTGGAAAATTCGTAATGAGTAAAGAGAAAGTAATTTCTAAAAGTGAAAAGAGTCAATTAAACTTTAGAGCAAAAAGTGCTAACAAACATAGTTTAGATGAAGTACAAGCAAAGGCACTTCAAAAACTCCAAAGAGAATCAAGACAGGGTTCTCATCCAAGATGATGGAAAACACTCTTCTTTATGTCATAGTGGCATTAGGTATCTCTATCGTTCTTAATATTATTCTAAAAAAGATAGGTATTTCACAGATTATAGGCTATATTTTTACGGGTACTATTATAGTTTATGCCTTTGATCTTCGCGCTGCTGTACACTCTCATGAATTAGAGCTTCTTGGTGAATTTGGCATAGTCTTTTTGATGTTTACCATCGGTCTTGAGATATCTTTAGCAAAGATGGGAAGTATGAAGCAGGAGATTTTTGGAAATGGTCTCCTGCAAGTTGGACTTACCACTCTAGTAGTTTATTTAGGAGCACACTATCTTTTTGCATTGGATACAAAATCAGCCATCATAGTCGCACTTGCATTTTCTCTCTCTTCTACTGCTGTTGTACTCTCTTACTTGAAGAGTTCTAAGGAAATCTACACTCCTTATGGACAAAAAGCAACAGGTATACTCATTTTTCAGGATATCGCTGTTATTCCTATTTTGATTCTTATTGGGTTTTTAACAAGTGAGGCAGGGGAGAGTATTTATGTTATTTTAGGACATACTCTTCTCTCTGCATTTATAGTACTTCTTTTACTTTTTGTGCTAGGAAAATATATAGTGACTTGGTTGCTTCACTTCTCAGCTTCTTCAGAACTTGATGAGCTTTTTATGGGTTCAGTACTTTTTATTGTTGTAGGTGCTTCACTTTTCGCATCTTTTATGGGGTTTACATACTCTCTGGGTGCATTTGTAGCAGGAATGGTTATCGCAGAGACTCGTTACCATCATAAAGTAGAAGCAGACATTGCTCCCTTTAAAGATATTCTACTAGGGACTTTCTTTGTAACAGTAGGGATGAAAGTAGATCTGAGTGTATTTATGAGTAATATAGGCACGATAGTTGGTCTTTTTGTTCTTGTTCTTGTGCTTAAGACACTACTCATCTACCTTGTACTTAAGTTTTCACAAAGTAGTGCAACTTCGCTCAAAACAGCACTCTCTCTTTCTCAGGTTGGAGAGTTTTCTTTTGTTATTTTTGCAGTTGCTTCAGCGGGAAATATTTTAGATAGCTCTTTAGTTTCCTTACTTGTGCTCGTAGTTATCTTCTCTATGGTGATTACACCATTCTTCATTACTCGTATAAATGACTTTGTAGAAAGACTTATAAAAGAGAGTGATATCATAACAGATATGTCGCAATTGCAATCTCGGCAAAACCATGTCATAGTCTGTGGATATAGTATTGTCGGTAAGTTTGTTACAAAGCATTTAGAAGAGTTTGATGCTCCTTATGTAGTTGTAGATAATTCAAATAAGCATGTCAAAGAAGCCCTGAAAGATGATATCGAAGCTTACCTAGGGGATGCTTCAAAAGTGGCAATTTTAAATGCTCTTAACATAGAAAAAGCAGCAGCTATCATAGTAACACTGGACAATATTGATAAAAAGCGCCTTATCTGTGAGAGTATATTAAAACACTCAAAAAATGCAAATCTTATAGTCAAGGTAGTCTCTTTAGAAGAGAAGAAAAAGCTTGCAGATTTAGATATAACAGTCATCGTTGATGGTAAGGTCGAAGTAGCCCGTGTTTTAGTAGAGCGTATGCTCTCTTGCCAGCTTTATAAACGCTAAGTAGTGGGGATAGAGATATTATCCCTGACTCTCAAACAGCTAGCAGATACTGACTTTGCATTAGAGGGTGCAAATTTTTCTAGACAAAATATTTTAGCATAGATAGGGAGTTTTGCTCAAGCTCAAGTAGATAGTAGAAACGCAAACCTAGCAGGATTGCTAGGCTAAGAAAAGAAGAGAGGGTTTAGTTTCCTCTACTTCCTGGTTTTATAGCTTCACTTCCATCTTTACAAAGTGGACATACATCTGGTGCATACATCTCAAAAGTAAAGTCAGCAAGTGCAAAAAATGGAATATCTTGTGGCAGCTTACAGTTAGGTTTTGTAGTGATCTCAGAGTGCTCGCGTTTACAAAAACCACGGTTAGCAAGTGCTGCAGCACCTACGATAGTACCACCAAGTTCAGTCACAACAGCTGCCGCTTCCATAGCAGATCCACCAGTTGTAATAATATCCTCACACATAAGAACTCTCTCACCCTTTGCAACTTCAAAGCCACGTCTGATGTTCATCACACCATCCACACGCTCAGCAAAGATGAAACGCACATCAAGTGCAGTAGCAAGAGCAAATCCAGCGATAAGACCACCAAGTGCAGGTGCACAAACAGTGTCTATCTCTAAACCACTCTCTTTGATCTGCTTTGCAAGTGCTTCTGCTAAAAGCTTAGCAGTTTTAGGATCCTCTAAAACCTTTGCCGATTGGAGGTAAAATTGTGAGTGATTTCCAGAGCTAAGTTTGAAGT
>JALWTK010000006.1 GCA_027082875.1 Sulfurimonas sp.
TTATCATTATTTTTTTCCTCCTATGATTTTCCAAGCAGTCTTGAGTGTGACTGCCGATGTTTTTGCAAGTGGGATTTTTGTAATCTTTGTTGCGACTCTAGCAACTTTCATCGCTATCTTCATTGTAGTGCTACCTAGTGCCATAATAAATCTCCATATTTTAGTTATGAAGAAGTTTAACACTAGTGATTGCGTGGTTGTGTCGTTTTTGGTAAATGGGTGTGTGAATTTTTTTTGTTGAGGGTATCTACATCAAAAGTGATGTAGATATATTGCTATGATTTCAGTGTTTCTTTCACTTTAGTAACAAATGTTTTTTCAACATCACTATACTCCCCATCACTAAAGCCTATACCAATTAGAGAATCTAATAGTATATCTTGTTTGTCTGTGGGAACTAAAGAGAGCAAGTCTTTCAATACAGAATCTATGTCTGATATCTCAGGGGCTTCATCAAGTAGTTTGGATGAGAAGTCATTGCCAAGTTTAAAATATTTCTCCATTATACTTTGATATGCTGTAATTTCATTTTGATGTACTGTATCGTCTAACATCATCATATACTTATACAACACCACAAAAACGGAACGCGTAGTCATGCTTGATATGTCTAATTGATTTTCAATTGAGGTGTTACTCGCTTCATCTATGATACTTTGTGCAATTGATAAAGCATACTCAGCATTTATCTCTCCGCTTTCTACACCTTCAAGAATTTTAGTAACCTTTTGCTCTTCCATTAGGTCATTTTCCAATAAGAGAGCGAAAGCTCCTGCTACTTGACCTATCTTCTCAGATTCAGAAGCTTTTTTTACTTCTTTGTTGTAGTTAGCTATTTCTGTTCTCATTGCTTTTATATTAGCTTGTTTTTTTTCTTCATGTTTTCCACCACTATGTACGAGTTTAGATATTCCATAAGCTGCTGCTGCACCAGCTGTAGCTGTACCAAGTGCCCATCCTATTGGATTAGATACAATAAATACACCTCCTGCAACACTTGCTAAAGTTGTAGAACCAAGGAGAGTTGAAATTCCAAATACTGAAGCTAACCCAGTAGCTCCTAATGCACCTGCACCTGCCCCAGTTACTACAACTCCAAGGGTACCTAATGTACCAATTCTGTCTGAAGGACTTTTTTCTAGTTTTTTTAGTGCTTTAATATAGTCTTGTTTTGATAATGTACCCATGGTTAGACTTCCTTTGTGAAATGTTCTTTTAATGCATTGAAAATTTCTGCAAGATTTTTCCAAAATTCTTTAGCTATTGTAATCAGGTCTGCAAAAATACTTGAATCTTTGTAGCTACTTAATTCACCTTTTGCAATTTTATCAAGTCTATGACCTGCAATAGCACCAAAAAAACCACCTATTGCCATTGCTACTGGGGCTATCATTGTTCCTATCCACGGTATCATACTCGTTAGAGAACCTACAGCTACACCTAATACAGCTCCAATTGCTAGTTGGGGGTTTGCCATGATAAATTCAATGATTTTCATCACTAATATCTTTCCAACCTCATATACTTGCTCTCCAATAGTTTTAGTTACTTCCCATAATTCTTGAAGTCTTGTTACTACTTCAGGGGGAATACCCTTATTTGTTAAGCTTACAACAGCATCGAGCCATTTCATTCCTTTAGTTTCTGTTTGTAATACCATCAAATCCATTTGTGCCATAGTTGCATTCATGTTTGTTTCCTTTTATTTTTTTCATTCTATCTAAACTAAACATAAATTACCCCCTATTGGGTGTTGAGATTAAAACTTCATTCTCATACAATACTTTTTTACACAAATTAACCCCTATAGGCAGAACTATCTTTGTAGAATATACAGACCAAGAACTAAATGATTTTTATGTTCTCATCGGTAATAATGTTAAGAAAATTCGTAAGAAGCGTGGTATATCTCAATTGGATATGGCTCTTACTATAGGTTATAAATCTGCGTCATTTTTTGGTAAAGCTGAGCTTTGTGCAGATGATAAGCATTTCAACTTAGAACACTTGTATAGGTTAGCAAAAGCTCTCAATATTGATGTACGAGATTTTCTAGCACCTAGTGAGTAGCCTCAAGTTTGCTAAAGTCATAGTGTTCATCTAAAAATTCGTATAGTTTTTCTCTCACGCCATGTATCTCATCATTCATCTTCTCTAACTCATTCATAGTGGAATGAATTATAGGATAGACTTGTACCTTCGTAATTGTGTCGCAAGAGTTGATGATAATATCTGTAATGGCTTCACTTGAATAACCTAGCTTAGCTAAGAAATCTCCCATGCGTTTGTTTTCATATTCAAGGTTTTGAACATAATCATTGAGTTCATCTAAGTTCATGTTAGTTCTCCTCTACGAGATAGTGAGTTATAAACCCATCAACTATTTTGAGGGTAATGTCATTTCCAATTTCGATAGTGTGTATATTTTCATATTCATAACTATCAATTCCACTATCCTCATTGATATAGATACTTTTAGGACTATCATCATATTCTTGGAGTACAAGCATTTCAATATCACGCTTGTAGTCATATACTTCATAGTCTTCAATGTAGCCATCATATATGCAAAAACTAGCCTTGAACTCTTTGAGCTCATCTTGAATTACACCGTTTACTTTGATAGGTAGATGATTGTACTTGAAGTGAATGAAAACTGTATCAGCCATGCCAAACTCACGGTAATCTTCTTGTAAGTTTGATAGTAAGCCCTTGAAATCATACTGATTCATCATCACTCCCTGTAGTAGAATCTTTCTTCAACCTAAACAGCTGTCCTGATGTATCTTTGTTTCCATTGTATATGATTTTACGAACATGTTTTTTGAGTTCAGGTAGCCCATCACTGATAAGTCTTCCAAGTCTGCGTTTGTCTGAAACTTCATAGCTGTCTTGGAGAGTAAGGGTGTACCTATCCTTTTCAATACTAACAGATGTCAGTCTATCTCCAAAGAATGGTTTGATGATTTTTTCCATTGCAGTTTTATGTTTTGTGAGGTCGATAGCTTTTCTCTGCTCTAAAGTTGAGAGAATGTAGCTGTAGGTGTAGCCTGTATCATCAGGTATTGATTTTTTTTGAGGTTTGGTAGTTGAGGATGTTTTTTTGGTTTGAGTGATTTGTGGAGCAACTTTTGGTTCATCTATCGTTTTAGGTGTAGTTTTCATTTTGCACCCCTTTTCACTTCTGATAGATGAGTAGCTTTGAAGTTAGTATCAAGCTCCACTGCTAAACCAAGACCACCTCTAACTTTTTCAATCTCTGATAGGTTGAAGTAACCTAACTCTGACTCATGACCGATGACATAGCCAAAGCAAGTATCTTTATCATCTTTTGACATCTCAATAATGTGCCAAGTCCAGTTACTATCTGGGGTAAAGAGCTTGATATGACAGATGGGGTCTTTCACATTTTCGGTGTCATATAGATTAGGAATTGCTTCCAACATTGTTTGTGGGATAAGTTTGCTCATAGTGAGACTCCTTGATTTGTGTATGATGTGTTTAGACATCATCAATATTAAAATATATGCTCAAAAAAAATGAGACACAAAGTGTCTCATGCTGTTTTGTATAGATTCTCAAGGTGTGGAACTATATCATCGCTATCTAGCAAAGAGCCTTTGACATAGCTATCAAATGTAGTGGAGGGCTTAGAGTGCCCTAGCATACGCTGTACATAGGTAATAGGAACATTGTTCTGAATTAGGTTTGAAGCAAAACTGTGTCTTGTCGCATAGAGTGTTTTGTACTCAATTCCAAGTTCTTTTAGTAGGGGTTGAAAATAGTGTCTGCTAATGGCATTTGTTCCGTGGTACGGTTTCAAAGTCTTGTATGATGGAAATACATAGGTATCACTAAGTCTATTCTCATAGTGAATTTTCAACTCATCACTTAGTAGCTTTGGAATATCTAAAATTCTAGTTTTTCCAGTCTTAGTAGATTTGAGTTTTCCCTTTTTTGCAGAGTATTTGACTATAATCTGATTTTTCTCTAGTGAGAGCATATCCCACCTTAGCCCAATAACCTCAGATGTCCTCATTCCCGTTAGAAAAAGGGTATGTATCATAGCTCTAAACCAACCTGTAGAGTGTTCTAAAATCTTCGCTACCTCTTTAGGTGTATAGTATAAACGCTCTTTTGGTGCAATGAGTAACTTTGAACTTCTATCAACTAACCTCATAGGGTCTTTTTCTATCATCTCATTTTTTTCAAAGTATTGCATGATGAGTCTAAGGCAAGTCCAATGCTTGAACCATCTTGACTTACTAATACCTTTTTTGATGATTTTTGATTTCCACTCTTCTATGTGCATAGGTTTGATTTTTCCTATTTCAAAGGATTCCAAAGATGGCATAATGCTAGTTTTGAGTAGATTCTCATAGTCATTTTGTACATCTATAGAGCGGTTTTCAGAAGTTGAGCGAAGTGCTAAGAGTGCGATATCTGAAAATATGGTTTTGCCATCGCTTGGTAAGTTTCTCTCATAGTGTTCTAGTGCCAGTTGGTTCATTTGACGAGCTATGACAGAATTGTTATATTTTGTATCTTTCATGCCAGTTGTAAAGCGTTTTCTCTTTCCCTCCATATTGTAGTATTTGATATGTATATATCCATCTTTAGCAAATTTGCTAACTAATCTAATGTCATTGTGTAATGTAACTTTTTTCATGTGTAACTCCTTAGTTCTTTTTTATAATATTTGTTTATATTTTTTGGGTGTAATGGGTGTGAAAAAATCGAAAAAAAATCGAAAAAAACTCAAAAAATCAATCCGATTTTTCAAATATATTTTCAATTAAAACACACCCGATATATCCAAGTGTCAACCGTAAGGCGACTCTTGGATTTTTTTGTCATTAGCAGAATCTTGTTCTGCACCTAGTATGACACGCCAACCATACAGCTTATCAGAGTGACTAAGCTTTCCATAGATCGAACTCATGTGTTTGGAGAAGTTTTGCTTGTTGAGTGCGTTGATTCCACTATCCTTGCAAAAATCTCTAAATTTCTCATACAATTTTGTACTAGAATATATAGGATATTCCCCGTCATATACCAGACCTATTTCACTCAAAAAGAACTTCACAGGGTCAATCTGTAACTCGTACATGCGTTTAGCTTCTTCAACTTTAGGGGATGTAGTCAATTTCTGATTTTTCAATAGTCTAGTCATCCCCTGAAGTACTCTGTTCATCACACCAGACAATTCAGGTGTCAATTTTTGCAACAATTGCTTGTCTTGCTCATCTTCTGAGAATATTCTGTCAAATGTGATGATTTCTATTCTTCTCATCATCCCATTAGATGAATCTCCACCTGTGTATGGTAGGTGGTTACTTGCAAAGATTAGCCTAGGAAAATCGTTTGTATCTACAGAGTTGTTGTAGAGTTGTCTAACAGGCAGTGGTTCACGGGATATGATAGCTTTGAAGTCTTCACTATCAAACTTGTTAGCACTTCCCTCTGAAGCGATATTGAGTAGTTTGCCTATCATGCTATGTCTTCGCTCAGGGTTCCCCATATCTCTTAGGGATACAGTACTTACATTCAAAGCACCAAACAACTTTCTAATCAAATCAAGTAGAACGCTCTTACCATTTGCCCCTGCACCAATAAGCATGATGCTTTTTTCTAACTTCATAGATTCATTGCTGATGAAACATGAACCAATAAACTCCCAGAACATATCTATAGCTTGTTGCTCTCCAATCACATCCATCATGAATATATCAACTCTTGGGCAACTTGCATTTTCATCATAAGGGAAGCTCAGTTTGTATAGCTTTCTAAGCTTTGGGTCATGTGGGATTTTACGGAACTCTCCATTTTCAATCATGAGAATTGAATCTTCAAAGTTAATCATAATGTTGCTTGATTCAGCTACATCCAGATATTCATAAAGTAGTTCACTATGCACTGCCTCTATTAAGGCTTTAGGTGGTCTTTTTCTTCCTGTGATTTTTTTGATAGAGGCTTTTACAAACACTTTTTTTTCAATTTCATCATTGCTGTGCTTTTGCCAATAGTTATCAATATAGAGATAGATATTTGTATAGTATGAAGTAAGATAGATTGAAGTGCTTATGATACGATTTACTATCTCATCAACTTCACATTCCTTGTCAAGGTATGGTAACTCTTGTATTAGAACATTAGAAAACTCTGATATACTTACTTCCTTGTCTGTAGCATTGTCTGTAATGATTTCATCAGGAATGATGACTTTGGACTTAGGTGTAGAGTTCCAACCTTTCCTGTTGCAACTATTGCAGAATGCGAACATTGAATCATTGTCTTTCTTCTCTATAAATGCAGAGGGATTTGTATCATTGTGTTCAGGAAATGGACAATGTACAGTATGTTTTTCTTCCACTTCTAATTCTTCTCTCCACTCTATTGCAGTAGCTACAGTACCATCTTCAGAGATGATTTCCCAATCATCCCCAATTGTAATGTACTCGTTAGAGCTTGTTGTGATAGCTTTAGAGTTAGAGGCTATTTTTTTTGAAGCTAGTGTTTTTTTCATTTCAGTTTTATATGGAGTTATGTCAAAATATGCACCACCTTTTAGCCACCAATGTTGTTGAGTAGGGTTTGGAAAGTAGAACCTAGCTAAATCTTTACAAGCTTGGTCAGCACCATATTTCGTGATAAGATTTGTCATAACTATCTTGAACTCTTTCGGGTCAGTGATAGGTTCTTTCAAAAGTAGTATCACTCTAAACTTGTCTCTAGGTTCAATTGGTTTGCCATTTTTTACAGAGAGTTGATGACTCTTTGTAGTAGCAATCATTCCAAAGTATGGTGTGAATAGTTCTTTTGCTTCATTGATAGTCATACCATCGTCAAAGTCAAGAATGATTAAGTGAGCTTGGATGAAGAACTCACTTTTTCTTGTATTGTTTAGAAATTCAATAGCAGAATAGGACATACCTTGAGTAATATTAGGAAGCTTATTCCAAAACTCATCACTAATATCAAAGAGCTGAAAGTTCTGCTGTTGGGTCGCAGGAGTACCTGCTTTTGACCCTATGGAGATTTTAATTTGAGTATTCAACATATTTAACTTCTCCTAATTTATCTTCAACACATAGAACTAAATCTACTTCAACTGGATTACCCTCATCATCTAATGCGTAATATTTGTTGCAATCGCAAAACTCACAATCTTCTCCGTACCCATCACATTCTATTACATTATCCTCAATACCAATATTTGCATACATTGCAGTTTTACTTAATTTAATCTTGTAGTACATAATTTATCCTTTTTATTGTATAATTTTTATGAGCAGACACCTGCTCAAAGAATGCTATCTTCGTAGCAAAAAATATATATATGATGCAATTATTCCAAAATATCCAGTTTTCGTATGTAGTAATATTGGGGCATTTTAGAGGCGACCCTGATGTTTTTTCGATAGGGCAGGGCTTCGATTTTTGCCATTTTTTGGAGGTTTAAATGATAGTAAAAGTAAAAGATTACAAGAATAGAAATAGATATGATAGTGACATATTGTCTTCTAATAACTCATATGAGCTTTTTAAGGAACTATTGCAAAGGGTAAAAGTATTAAGACACTATCAAGTAAGTTATGAATACTTAAAGCAGTATCCAAAACGAAAAGTGAGGGATGATTCTATTAGAAAATCTCTATCTGTTGTGACTGAACGATTGTTTCATGAGGGGATGTCAATGTCCAAGTTGGCAAAAATGTATTCAGGAAACATATCTGATAATACACTTAGAACATATTTTAGCACCAAAATGGATAGAAAGGCTCAAAGTATCGTTTTTGCTCCAATTGAAGCGAAAGAGTATAGTGATGTATTTAAAGAAGTCCTAAATGGTAAAGTGAGTGAATCTAGAGTTGAATATATTGTGGATGAGAAAAAAAAGATTGAGGAACCTTTGAATGTTCGTATGATGATTAAAAATGATGTAAGAAGAAAGTCAAGAAATAGATACAAGCGTATAAAGTTTAACTGATTATATCATTCAAGAAAAAAATAAGTTATAGTGTCAGAGTCGTTACGGATGGAAAAGTGCCAGTTTTCGGTCTTAATGACCCAAAATTTCCACATTTTTGCCCCGATATAAATCGTGAAAAGGCTAAGTGGATAGAAAAATGCCCAATAGTGGGGTTCTAGCTAAACCCTTGCGGTACCGGCGGTCAGGGATTCGAATTCCTTCGAGCGCACCATTCTTAAACTCCCTACCCATAGGCAACATTATACTTTTTAAATTTTCGTAAAAAATATTTTAATTTTAAACTATGCCTTAACTATGCCCTAACTTTTCAAAAACATCATTTATTGTATTAACTTTATGCATATTAATACTCTCTGTCAAATAATGTTTATCTTCTATTTCTTTAGAATGTCCAACTATTTCTGTTACAATATCAGCACTTACACCATTGTTTCGCATTAAACTAATATATGTGTGTCTTGTAGCATATAATGTTTTGTACTCTATATTTAAACTTTTAAGTAAAGGTTTGAAATATCTTACAATTGATTTGCTCTCAGTATATGGTTTTCCTAGTCTAGAGGGGAATAACCATACATTTGAGCTTTGAAAATAATATTCTTTTAGAATATTGACAACAAACTTTGGTAGAATAACTAGTCTATAATGATTTTTAGTTGTAGAAGAAGTTTGCACATCTGTAATCTTACCTTTTGAGATAGATCTTTTCAAATAAAGTACACTTCTATCTAAGTCGAAATCTTCCCATTTTAAAGCCATTAATTCACCAGTCCTTAATCCTGTACTAAATGCTAAGTTTAGAAATACATTTAACCACCCCTTACTGTTTTTAAGAATAGACTTCATCTCTCGAAGTGAATAGGGAATTTGCTTAGTATGTATTACTTTAATAGTATCTGAATATTTAACTGGATTTTTAGTTATCATATCGTTTGCAACTGCTTTTTCAAGTACTAAATTTAAGATACATCTAGTCTTTTTTACGGTAACTGTAGAGTATTTCATTAATAATTGTGCTTGCCATCTTTCAATATCGAATGCTTTAATATCTTTAAGTGTGTAAGACTTGAAAAATGGTTTAATGTAATTTTCTAGCTTAGACAGGTAGTCTTTTTGGGAATGTTTATTCCTTTTTGACTTTGTAATTTCTAATACTTCTTCTGCAAAATCAATTAGATTAAGAGAAAAAATTTGAGAATTATTTTTTTCAGCAATTAATTTTAAAAGAACTTGTTGATAATTTTTTTTAATCCAATTTATATTTAGACTATTTGCTTCCTTATTAGTCGATAATCTTACTCTCTTATTATCTACTACCCCATATACATATATGGTTTTACCAACTATATTATATCCTCCAGCGCCTCTCATATATTATCCTTGTGATACTGTTGTAACAATTTTAAGGCAGTTGATTTGGATAAGCATATTTTAGCATTTTCTTTCCAATAATCAACTTCTGGTTCAAAGTTACTATGTAAACTACACTTTCCAAGAAATCATCCAGTTTTGAGTAAAAAATCCACAAACTTATTAGGCTTGTAAGTCCTATTATTCGAACTCTGTTTATTTTCCTTCAAAAACTGATTTGATTTAATGATAGTTT
>JALWTK010000007.1 GCA_027082875.1 Sulfurimonas sp.
CAAGAATTGCATCTTGCATCGTTCTTTGAAATAATATTGTTGATAAACCGATGCCTATTTTTTATTTTCCTTACTTTTTAAGTTATTCTTTATAAAAAGGCTTCGTTTGCTAATTTTTCTAGAGCAAAGATTTTTTCATTGCGTTTATTCTTTGCTATTTGTAACTCTAATACTTTTTTAATCTGTGCAGATTGTTTTATAATTACATCACTCATGGAAGTAAGTTTTTCTTTATACCTACCTTCATAATTTTTATATATTGCATCAGCAAGCTTCAACTCTTGAGTAAGACTTGTTATCTCTTCATTACTACTTTTTATTTCCGTATGAATTTTAGCAAGTTTAAGAGAAATTCCCTCTTTGGCTAAAGCAACTTGTGCTTGCATTTTCAAGTTTTCTAGTTTTGCTTCTTCTATCTGTGCACTATCTACACCACCATTAAAAATATTCCATGTGAGTCGAGCTCCTACTGTATAGGATTTGTGATCATTTACATCACCTAAAAATGTGTTATCTGCAGTAGCTACCTCTGCGAAAGCTCCAATAGTAGGATAATAGCTTGCATCTTTAGCACTAAGCATACTCCCCCTCACCACTAAACCAGACTCGGCTTCTTTAATGTCTAAGTTTTGTGCTAAAACTTTTGCATCACTCAACTCTGGCATCACTACATCACTTTTAGGTAGAGTAATTGCATCCACCTTTTGATTTAACAAAAAACTTATATAGTGTAAAAGGAGTTCTTTATTTGCTTGCATCTGTCCTAGTAAACGAACTACACTTCCTTTTTTTGCTTGTACTTCTAAAAGATCTACATGCTTTGCATAGCCCACTTCTATCATACTCTTAGTCATATTCTCAAGTCTTTCAATATTTTCTACAATTTTATTAAGATTTGAAATAGAGCTTTCTAAAAGACTCATGTTGTAGTAAGATTTTTTTAACTCAAATCTTTTTTCATTCACTACTTTTTCTTTATCAAGCGACTTTATTTTTCTCATCTCTTGCATCATCTCTGAGTAAGAGCTTAGTGCAAAACCCGTAAAAAGTGGCACTTCATATCTTAGTTTTGATTGGAAATAGTTTCTATCATCTGGATAATTAAGATCTCGAGGTGGTGTTATGTATGCACTATCAGGAGGTATTCCTCCATTTGCGCCTGTTGCATTCATAAACTCTCTTGCTCCAAAGTCTCCAAATGTGGCCTCACGAGAGCTAAGTTTAAAACCAAATACATTTCCAGCATCATTACTTCTTGAAACATCTTGGATAAAGTCGAGTTTACCCCAGTTTTTCCCCGTAACTTTCTTCTCTTTCTGTTTTGCTATATCTACATCAAAAGTAGCAGCTTTGATCTCTAAATTTTCTTTTTGCAAAATTGCATATGCTTCTTGCAATGTAGGTTTTTCAATGATACCTGCATTGAGTATCATTGTAAAACTTAATATTAACATTATTATATTCATTATGTCACTCCTTCTAATTAATTAAGTTATTATTATATTATATATTTGTTTAGATTAAGTCACAAAAATATCAAATTTTTAAATTTTGAAGTTTACTTTAATAAGAACTTAATATATCCTAGAATGTACTTTATACTACTTTCCTCTAGGTAGCCGTTTGTTATAATAAAATATGAATAGAATAATATGCGATATACATAATGCTGAACAAAACAGTAGAAAAACAGTAGAGTTTCTCACTCAAAATAGCTCTTACTATTGGATTGGGGAGTACCCTATTGCCCTTATAAATGAAAAAAGTAGGATAGAAGATGAAACTCTCCTTAGCAAACTAGAAGAAATAAACTTCTTTGATGCAGAAGGTTTTTCAAAACATAATTATACTCAAAAAGAGATAAGCTTTTTAAGAGAAAATCTTTCCAAAACACTAAAAACCACTTACTGTATTTGCCTAAAAAAACAAGCTAAAGCTGAGTATTTTTTTAAAGAAAAGTTTGAACATGATCGCTGGAAAAAGATTCAAGATGAAACTTTTAATATGGAAGCTTTTGTAGAGTCTTCAAAATTTAGCGATTCTGATGATAGTGAAACGATAGAGACACAGCTAAGAGATATCATGAGAAGTGCTAAAGAGATACCTGCTCTTAAAGCCATAGGTTTTGTCTGGATAGTGACACTTCCTAAAACCACAAAAGTTACAGATATTTTAGAGCACTACTTTGGTGATAATCATGTATTTATAGAAAAGGGCCGTAAGATTACCTATATTGCATGGGATGAGAGACTTGCAAACATCAACATGAGATACTTCGTTAATACTCCTTAAATCTACATTTTGCTATAATCACTTCAATTAATTAAACAGATAGGAAATTTAGTGATTACATTAAAAGAAGCTCTCACACTTAGCAAAGAAGAACTCAAGA
>JALWTK010000008.1 GCA_027082875.1 Sulfurimonas sp.
GCTCAAACGAGAAGAGAGGCTCTGTGTCTGTGAAATATGTGATACACTTGAACTTTCACAACCCCTAGTCTCACGCCATCTCAAACAGATGAGAGAGGCAGAACTCCTTCATGCTGAGAAATTTGGGAAGTGGATGAGTTATAGCTTAGAAGAGAATGAGATCTTAGATTCTCTTTTAGAAAGTATCATAAAAGAGACACAAAGCTTGCCATTACTGATAAAATGTGCTAAATAATCTCTCTCTCGTATAATTAATACTTTTTTTTAGGTATACAAAATGCTTTTATGCTAAAATAGTATAAAATAAAAAAGGGATGCTCTCATATGTTTAGCTTTGTCAATTTTCTCCAGTCCATTCTCCGTAAACTCCAAAAGAACAAAGGTATTTGGTTCACTATCTTAACAGTTACCTCGGTTATGGGTGTGCTCATCTCTATCTCGCTTATGAATATCATGACAACTGATGTCTCAGAAAAAACATATATGAAAGTTCATGAAGTTGAGACAACACAACTAGATAATATTTTAGACTCAAAGTATGACTCTCTTCTCTCTATAGGTGGTGTTGTCTCTATACACCCAGATGTAATCGCAAATATCAAAAGTAAATCCGATAAAAGTGTGAACGATCTCCTTACAAATATAGCAAAAACCATAAACGAACGTGTCAATATCGATCCTGTCCTCATTCGATACTATGCGACTGACTATACGTCTACTCTAGCAGAAAATACAAAATATGCAGACTTAGTTATGAGTACAACGACGTCAATATCTGGAATAGTTGTGAACTCTAATGGAGTAAGACTCATCGGGATTACTCCTGTGGTAGATGGTAATGTCACTATCGGTGCTATCGAAGTCTCTCAAGATATAGCTTCATTAAAAAATATTTTTGATAACCTAGGAAAAGAGTTTGCGTTTATACTCAATAAATCTCAGATGGTATTTGTAGATCTTGAAACGAAACAGGGAAACACACAAGATATTTCAGACAAATACAAGATATTTTTTCACAAATACAATCCTCAATTTTTCACAAATATCCGTAAAATTGACCTCGAAAAGCTACAACAAAAAAAGTATAATATAACACCGAACTACTATACAACATACGAAGAGACTGTAAACATTAACGGGAAACCTATAGGTCTTTTCATTATCGGTGAGAGTTCTGCTGAAGCGAACTCTTTTGTAAACATCACTAAGAACTTGATTAGCTCTGTTACTACTGTAGCACTTGGACTTGTCATCTCTCTTATACTCTTTATGTTTTAAAAGGCAACAAGGATGAAACGTCTAAAAATAATGAAAGCCTATGCGGTGCTATGGCTTTTTATATACTTTCTTGTAAACTCAAACATAGAAGCTATGGAAGTGTTCTTTTTTGCAACACTTACCTTTAACCTTGCTGTTTTAACTGTACTTACTATTGGTATCATTGTTATCATGCGTGCAGCTATTGCACTAGTAATGCTTGCGGGTACTTTTGGAGCACTCGCCTACAAGAAGAACAATCTTCAGTTTTATATTCAGAGTATGGATAAGATTATGCCAGCAAATATTGCCCATATGTTTCACTCTCGTGCAGAAAAGGGTGTTCTTCTTTTTACTGCCGAAGAGTCTCGTGCTGTTGTTGAGTGGATTGATGAGAAGTTCTCTAACCAAAACCGTTACATAAACTACTTCATCGGTACTTCATTGATGATAGGTCTTTTAGGAACTTTTACAGGTCTTTTAGTTGCTATTGATCAGATGGGAAAGATTATTTTATCACTTTCTGGAGATATTGACATTGGTGCAGTTATTCGTAGTTTTGCTGGTCCGCTTGGTGGTATGGCTACTGGTTTTGGATCTTCACTTTTTGGTGTTATTAGTGCTATTATCCTTGGTATCATGGGTTATATCCTTAACAAAAACCAAGAAGCTCTCATCGAAGGTGTGGAGGATTGGCTCAAGGGTCGTATCATCGACTCTGGTGGAGCAACTACCACAGGTACTAATGGCGAGCAACTTCCAGATCAACGCTCCTCATTTATGGATGTATTTATCGACAATATCGCTTCACTTACTAAGTCTATGGCGGAAATATCTCAAACAAATGAGAGACTCCACACTATCACTATTGCCTCTGTACAGCAGGCGCGGGATGAGCATGAGATGAGCTACCAACTCTTTGAGACTATGAATGATAGCCTCTCAAGTATCTCACAATCATCAGATACAAACCATGAGCTCCTCACATCAGTTGAAACACGACTAGAAGAGGAGAAAGAACTTCTTATCTCTATAGAAAAACTTAGTAAGGTACAGATAAAAGATGGTCGTAAACGTAACCGTGTACATACAGATACACAAGATCTGCTAGAAAAACAAAAAGCTATACTAGA
>JALWTK010000009.1 GCA_027082875.1 Sulfurimonas sp.
ACACAATCTTTTCTCGGATCATCTTCTCTCATTTGATGCAAGATATTTCTTTTTTTCTTAGCAAGGGCACCCTTACCATCAAACATATTGGCACCACATTTTCCAGCACCACACTTCATGCCTGGAGCTTTGGAGCCTTTGGCGTCTTTTGTATCACTACAGCCACTAAAAGCGACTAAAAGTAAACCTATGGAAATTATCTGTAAACATTTTATTTTTTTTATCATTATCTTCTTCCTTAAAACCAAAATTTTATACCAGCAACAACATAAGTGTCATTTACTGGATTTATTGTATCTGTAGTACCAAAATTTTTGTTCCACTCCACACCAAGGTATGGTGCAAATTCTCTTACAAATTCATAACGAAGTCTTGCTCCGAGTGTAATGTTTGATAAGCCACTTCCAAGATGCATTGATAGATCATCTTTAGTATAGGCATCAAGTGCAAACGATGGAGTAAGTATCAGTTTTTGAGTGATAAGTGCTTCATAATCCATATCGATTCTCAGCCCTATATTGCCACTATCGTTCACTAAGAAAGCTATACGGCTTTCAAAAAAGTAAGGAGCAAGACCAGAGAGTGCTACAACACCCCATGTCTCAGAGTTTGTTTCACTGGTGTCATAATCAACTCCAGCTTGAACATCCCAAAAGGGAGTGATTGCACGAGAGTAAACAAGTTGGTTCTCACTACTTGCATTTACTCCATCAGCTTTTTCACCCTCAGAGTAGATATAGAGTTTGTTTTGATCATATCCGACATAGCCAAATAGGTCCCAGTCAACAACTTTTTCATTAGTGAACTGATATTCTAGATTATCTACGACTAAAGATGAGCGAAGTATATCTCCTGCTCCACCTGCAAAAAGAGAAGAGCTAAGTGTGAGCAGTGTAAAAAGTTTTATTGTAAAATTTTTCATCTTAAGCCACCACTACTTTTCTAAACATATCGGTCATGTGGTAAAGCAGATGACAGTGATATGCCCATGAGCCTTTTGCATCGACATTGACACGGAAGCTTATCTTCGCACCCGGTTGAACCACTATAGTATGTTTTTTTACAAGATGATTATCATCCCCAGTCTCTAAGTCACTCCACATACCATGCAGGTGCATAGGGTGGTTCATCATGGTGTCATTTATGTAAGTGATTCTCAGTCTTTCTCCATAGTGAAACTCTAAAGGTTTTGCCTCTGAGTATTTTATACCGTTGATACTCCAGATATATCTATCCATATTACCCGTTAAGTGTAGAACTATCTCTCTATCTGGGTAGCGCTCATTCGCCGTGGATTTTAAAGAACGAAGGTCTGCATAAGTGAGTACTTTTCTGCCGTTATTACGAAGTCCTACTCCTGGGTCATCTAGTCTATACTGTGGATTCATAGCCTGCATGGTGTTATCATATCCATTTTTTATAGGAAGAGGAGTCAGAGGAATCTCTTTTTTCATATCCATACTCTTGTCCATCTTTTTCATGCTTTTCATATCTGACATTTTAGACATATCTTGACTCATACCCATATCTGTCATAGTGAGAGTCTGGCGTTTATCTAGCGCAGGAACCTCGGCTAATACATTTGCATCAGTTGTAAGATTTCCAAGGGCATAACCACTTCTGTCTATACTCTGCGCAAAGATCGCATAAGCTTTTTCATCTTTTGGCTCTACGATGACATCGTAAGTCTCAGCCACACCTATGCGAAATTCATCAACATCTACAGGCTGAATGTTATTTCCATCAGTTGCCACTACAGTCATTTTAAGATTTGGTATACGAATGTCAAAAAAGGTCATAGCCGAGGAGTTGATAAAACGCAGTCGTATCTTTTCTCCTTTGCTAAAGAGTGCTTGGAACCTCGTAGCAGGATTTTCTCCATTCATCAAAAATGTATAGGTGTAGCCTGTGACATCAGAGATGTCTCTATCGGACATTCTCATACTATTCCAAGTGCTTCTTTTTTTGAAAGCTTCTAAAAAACCATACTCAGAGACCTCAGAAAAGAAGTCTCCCACTGTTCTTTGATTAAAGTTGTAGTAGTCTGCTGAGAGTTTGAGTTTTCTGTATATAGCTGATGGTTTTTCATCGCTATAGTCTGAGAGAGCTACGATATACTCTCTATCATATTCAAAAGGGTCTTTCTCTTTAGGGTCTATGATGATGGAGCCGTAAACACCAGTCTGCTCTTGAAAGCCAGAGTGAGAATGGTACCAGTATGTTCCACTTTGCACTACATCAAAAGAGTAAGTAAAAGTCTCTCCTGGCTTAATGCCCTCAAAACTAATATGAGGAACCCCATCCATTTGGTAAGGAAGAATAATCCCATGCCAGTGAATAGAAGAGTCAACATCTAAGTTGT
>JALWTK010000010.1 GCA_027082875.1 Sulfurimonas sp.
GCGAGATAACTCTTCTTCTCTAACTCATACTGTAAGGCTGTCGTGGCGTTTACATCGTAATCTTTGACTATTTTCAGGCTTATCACAAACGCCACACTTGCAAAAAGAGCAAAGAGTATGTCTAAGATATATATCGTGAGAACTTCAGGGCTTATAAGCATCTACACAATTTTCCCATGTCGCATTTCTACAACACAATCCACAAAATCCAAATCAAAAAAGAGTGGATCATGGGTAGCAATAATAATGGTTCGATTCTCACTCTTCATCGCCAGAAGAGAGTCGATAAACGATAAAGAGAGTTTCTCATCAAGATTTGCAGTAGGCTCATCCGCTAAAATAATCTTAGGGTTATTAATATTCGCTCTAGCGATAGCACATCTCTGCTGTTCTCCACCAGAAAGTTTCTTTACCTGAGTATCTTTTTTATTCATGAGTGAAAATCTTTCTAGCTCTCTACTCAGCCGTTCATCTAACTCTTCTCTCTTCAGATTTAAAGGGACTAAAGGAAGTAAAATATTCTCTTTGACACTTAAATCAGCTATGAGATTGTACTTCTGAAAGATCATTCCAATATTTTCTCTTCTAAAACTTGTGGCAAAATGGTCAGCGAGTTTCGATATATGCTTAGTATCTACTACAACCTCACCCTCTGTTGGCTTAGAAAGTCCTGCGATAAGAGAGAGCATACTACTCTTACCACTTCCACTCATTCCTTTGATAACAATAACTTCGCCTTCAGAAAATTTCAGACTGACACTATCAAGAGCCTTCACTCCACCCTCATACTCTTTACTTACATTTTTCAACTCAATCATCGCATCACCTCGTCAGCATCAAGTGTCGCTATTTTCCATGAGGGGATGACAGTTGCTGCTATATATATAGGAACACTCAGAAAAAAGAGCAGCGCAAGTGTTTCATAGTCTACACTAAAATGAATAGTATAATTTTGAAGAAGATTATAGTTGTTTAAAAAGATGTTTTTTAGGAGTGGTGCATCTAGTAGATAAACATAGACAAATGCTAAAAAAATACCAGTAAGATAAGCACTTAGTGACAAAATTACTCCCTCATAGAGTTTCGCATTGAGCACATCTCCTACTCTCCAACCTATGGCTTTGAGTACACCTATCTCTCTTCTTTTTTCACTATTGAGACCACTGAGTTTATCGTAAATAATGATAAAAAAGGTAAAAAATGTGATGATAAATATAGTGAGGAAAAAGCCACTTCTGAGGTTGTAGAGATTTTCATACTTTACTCGCAAGTCCTCTTTTAAAATAACTTTCATACTTGGATAAAGTTCTCCTATCTTGAGAGCTATAGATGCCACTTCATCTGCATTGGCTACATCTATAGCTATATCCCTTGCTTCACCCTCTTTGTAGTTAAAGATTTTTCGAGCATCACTTTTAAGCATCACTAGTATATTTTTATTGGGGAATTTTTTGCTATTTTTAAATACACCTTGTATCTGCATCTTTTGAAGGGAACCATCACTCTTTACAAAGTTAAAGTACTCTTTGTAGTAATGCTTACTTAAAAGCTGTTTTGCACTTGAGCTCACTAACATCTCACCTTCATTCAAAGAGTGCTTTTGCATAAGGGTATTTATAAAGGTAGAGAGAGAAGGAGTAAACATATTGACACCTATAATAGCCAACTCACTATCAGCACGATTAAAATAGTAACTTCCATAGACACGAGCCTCAGAACTTTTTACCCCATCAAGAAATAAGAGTTTATCGGCAATACTACTCTTTATAGTTGCATTTATTCCAGCCTTTTGATTTTGTAAAACTATATCTGGATAGCTGTCGATAAGGGCATTATAGTCTGCTTTCATGGCATTTGAAAGAAAAAAAGTTGAAGCTAAGAGTGCCACCAAAAGAGACATCACAAGAAATACAAAAATATTTTTATACTTCTCGCGTTTGAGTGAGCCTATGCTATAAAAAAGAAGATAAAAATTAATAACTCTACTCAATAGAACGAACCATTTTTTCAGTTAACTCATCAAAAGGAAGCACTTTTTTTCCCTTATGCTCTAGTGAAAAGTTTTTTGCACTTTTTAGTGTCCCAAACGCAATAAGTTCATTTCCCATAGGTCCTAAAACATCACTGCCAATGACATAAAAAGCTTTTTTTGCATCTAAAGTTTTCAGTGTGTAGTAGTCTTGAACCCAAACATTTTTAATACCCTTTTTATTATTAAAATAAAATTTGAGCATATCTTTAATACCATCAAAGGAGTAAATTTCTTTTTTCGAGTAAGTAATACGAGCTACCCAGTTTGGATAGTAGTGCAGATACATCCCACAAACAGGACA
>JALWTK010000011.1 GCA_027082875.1 Sulfurimonas sp.
GGTCAAAACCTCTACGAAACTCACTCATTTGTCTACTTGGATTGTATCTTGTTACTAACATAATAAACTCCTTTTTTCTCTA
This sequence comes from Sulfurimonas sp., assembly GCA_027082875.1. Lineage (GTDB taxonomy): Bacteria > Campylobacterota > Campylobacteria > Campylobacterales > Sulfurimonadaceae > Sulfurimonas. The sequence continues at coordinate 83 of JALWTK010000011.1, forward strand.
ATTATTTTTTATTTACACCGAAATTATAGAAAATTTTAAAAAGAAATTCTGCCACTTAGGTGGCATAAATAAAGATGTTTTAGATGAGCTGTTTTTTGACAAACTCTTTGTAGTGTCCCTCTTCACCTTCTAGCTCTATATGTGTCCCATGTTGGACTATTTTTCCCTCTTCGAGAACATAGATAAGGTCTGCATTTTTTACTGTGCTTAGTCTATGGGCTATGGTGATAACTATTTTATCTTGAAGTATACTCTCAAGGGCAAGTTGGAGTTTCATCTCTGTGTGGACATCAAGAGCAGAGGTGGACTCATCGAAGATAACTACACTAGGATTGGCGATAATCATTCTAGCTATGCTGAGACGCTGTCTCTGTCCCCCTGAAAGCCTAACGCCATGATGCCCGACTATTGTCTCTAAACCCTCTGGCATTTTCTCTATCATCTCATAGAGTTGAGCAATTTCTAGTGCTTCTATTATCTTTGCATCACTCACATCCTCATCTCCCATCGTGATATTAAAACGCAAAGTTGCATTAAAAAGTATAGGCATTTGCAGGACTAAAAATATCTCTTTACGAAGAGAGGATTTATCTAGCTCTTCAACCTTTATGTCGTTGTAGCAAAGCACTCCAGAAGATTTTTCATAAAATCCTGATATTACTTGAGCAAGAGTAGTTTTACCACTTCCACTTGCTCCGATGAGTGCTATTTTACTCGCTGGCTCTATCTCTAGGGAGATATCTTTGAGTATCTTTTTCTCCTCTGAGTAAGAAAAAATGACCTCTTTTAGGGAGATATGTACCGCTTGTGACTCTAGTTTTTTTGTGCCACTTGCTTCTGTTTTGAGTGCGAGGATTTTGTTGATGCGCTCTAGTGCTGCTGAGGCTGAAGAGTAGGCATACTGAAATGAGAGCAGGTCTTGCACCGGTGTCATGATAAACCAGATATACCCAAACATCGCAAACATCATCCCTATACTTAGGTCACTGTAGGCGACAAGCAGAAGTCCACTCGCACGAAGTACCTCAAACATGATGAGAAATATTGTGTAAGAGAGTCGCTCATAAGCAACATTTTTATAACCATATTCATTTGAAGTTTTTTGAATATCTGCAGCTTTTTCTTCTGCTCGAGTGAAAAAGTATTGCTCTTGGTTACTCGCTTTTATCTGTCCAAAGAGCTCTAGTGTTTCGCCTACATCCTCTTGAAAAGATGCTACAGCACTATTTTCTGCACTTTTAAGTTTCCCAACACGAGCAGACATTTTTTTACTTAAAAGCATTATAACAGGCTGAATAACCAAAATCATAATCCCCAAAATAGGATCAATAGCAAGTAAAACAAAGGCAATAGCTATAAGTGTCAAAACAGATGAGACAAGCTTACTCACACCCGTAATGATGAAACTATCTAAGGTATTGACATCTGTGACAAGATTAGAGGTAATAGCTCCACTTCCTAGTGTCTCATACTCATTCATGGAGGTGACCTTCAGATGCGCTAGCAAACGCGAGCGTACCATAAAAGTCACATACTTTGCGATTTTCGTAAAGATTTTCGTTAAAACCACGGTCAAAAGGTAGTATAGAACTCGTAAGAAAACAACTCCGAGTGTGACAATAGCTATGTAGGTAAATGCAGAACTTTCTCCAAGAAAGGAGTTTATAAAGTGCACAAAGGTAGCAGGTTTATGAAGTAGAACTTCATCCACCATTACCGGAAGCATAAGAGGAATAGGCACACTCACAAGTATAGCAAGTAGGGTTACTACCTGCCCATAGATAAGAGCGGGTTTTTTGTCTAAGATGAGATTAAAAATTGTTTTTGTAGTTATCTTGTTTTTCATTGGTGAATTATAGCAAAGTTATTTATGTATCAATATTTCCATCTCTTCTGTGTGCAAATTGGCAAATGATTTTTGCATAATAGTTGATATTAGAATCGGCGGTTGTAAAAAAGTAAGTAAAAGTGTGCATTGAAATTGACACAGTTATAACACAGTTAAAAAGTGATTGTCGGTAAAGTAAGTGTTTATGGGGTTTATTGTATGTGTGGTGCGGATGAGAGGACTTGAACCTCCACGCCTTGCGGCACCAGATCCTAAGTCTGGCGTGTATACCAATTTCACCACATCCGCATGTGATTGTATTTAATGTCACTTCTGACAGTATAATATAATAATAAGTGGTACCCCCTAGACGATTCGAACGTCTGGCCTACGCCTTAGAAGGGCGTTGCTCTATCCAGCTGAGCTAAGGAGGCATATCTAAAGGTGGTACGCCCGATAGGATTCGAACCTATAACCCTCGGAGCCGAAATCCGAAACTCTATCCAGTTGAGCCACGAACGCTACTACTTGTTAGTTATTATTGTTATTATTTTTATATTTATTAAAATTATGGGGTGGGATACGGGATTCGAACCCGCGACCCCCGGCACCACAAACCAGTGCTCTAACCAGCTGAGCTAATCCCACCATGCTTAAGTCTTAAATATAAATTTTGTAATTTTAAAGTGGTCGGGGCGAAAGGACTCGAACCTTCGACCCCCTGGTCCCAAACCAGGTACTCTAACCAGACTGAGCTACGCCCCGACCTACACAAAAATCAAACACATGTGCTGATTAATGAGCCGGAATTATAGTCCATTATTTATTAAATGTCAATAGTAAAGAGAAGATTCTTTTAAATTCATCTAATTTTAAGTATAATGAGTCAATTAAATAGAGGAAAATGTACATATGAAAATAGCAAGGTTCAGTAGGATTGGGTTTATTATGGCAGCTGCAGGAAGTGCAGTTGGACTTGGAAATATCTGGAAATTTCCTTACATTGCAGGAGAGTATGGAGGGGGAGCATTTGTACTTGTTTACCTGCTTACTGTCTTGCTTATTGGATTTTCTATCATGATAGCGGAGATGCTCATAGGGTATTTAGGTCGCATGGATACAGTAAGTTCATTTGAAGAACTCGCTCCTGTGAACAAGCACTTATGGAAGTTTGGTGGTTTTCAGAGTCTCGCAGGTCTCTTTATTATGATTTTTTACTCTGTTGTTATTGGATGGATATTTAACTACATCATAACATCACTTACTTATCTACCCGCAACACCAAAAGAGGCAGAGATTGTGTTTAACAGTATGCTTCACACAGATTTTATCACACAGTTTTTTTATCACACAGTGGCGTTTATATGGATTACTTATGTACTTAATAAGGGTTTAAAAGGTGGTATAGAGAGGATGAACTTTTATTTGATGCCGGCACTTATGATTATTTTAGCAGGTATGTTTGCCTATGCTACTACACTTGGAGCCTTCTCTCAGGCAGTCGCGTTTATGTTCGCACCAGATTGGTCAAAGATCACTTCTGAAGCCTTTGTGACTGCTGTGGGGCATGCCTTCTTTACTCTTAGTCTTGGTATGGGGGCTATTATGACTTATTCTGCTTCATTAGAAAAAGATGCCAACCTTGTGAAAAATGCTTTTTGGGTTGTGTTTTTAGATACGACTATCGCCATAGTAGCGGGACTCATGCTCTTTACATTCCTCTATCAGTACGGATCAGGTCCAGCAAAAGGTCCTGGCTTAGTTTTTATCTCTCTTCCAGCTGCATTTTATGAGATGGGTATAGTAGGTAATGTCTTTGCTATTCTCTTCTTTGTAGCACTGGCATTTGCAGGTCTTACCTCTTCTGTCTCTCTTGTTGAGCCGATGGTGCAGTACTTTATAGATAGATTTTCTTGGAGTCGCCTTAGAGCATCTCTGAGCATGGGACTTTTCTTTTGGTTCTTTGGTATCTTTGCCATTCTTTCTAATATAGATGGAGCTAAAGAGTACCTCACATGGGGCGGAAAAAGCTTTTTTGATTGGGTAGACTATGTGACTGCGGCTATTATGCTACCTCTTGGTGGGCTTATTATGGCTGTTTTTGTAGGGTTTATCATCCCTAAGTCGAAGGTGGAGTCTGTGATGAAGTCACAACTTAAGTGGGCTTTTGAGCCTTGGTACTTCTCACTGCGTTACATTACACCCATAGCGATGTTTGTAGTGATGCTCTCTCTTATGGGAGTTCTATAATGAACAAAATAGCAAACGAGTGTAAAAAAATACTCTTAGAAGAGAGTATCAATACAGATTCAGAGATAGACTTTGATGTAAATGGTGAAGTCCACTCTATGACTTTTGAATATATTATAGATACATTTATGCAAGCATCTGAGGAGTCTCAGCTCGTTTTTTTAGCAGCACTTCAAAAAGCAGTAGCTGTTGATAATATGGGAGTAGATAAGTTTTTTGAGGGGATGGGTCAACTTCTGTTGATGACCCATTTGTCTAATAAGTTTGAAGCCTAAAACTGAATCAAGCCATCAATAGGACTAGATGCAGTTGCATAAGGTTTCTTAGGGATACGTCCAGCTAGGTAAGACATATGACCTGCTAGAACAGCGTGTTTCATCGCTTGTGCCATAACCATAGGGTTTTGCGCTTGAGCGATAGCAGTGTTTGTAAGAACACCCTCTGCACCAAGTTCCATAGCATAAGCCGCATCACTAGCACAGCCGATACCAGCATCTACGATGATAGGAAGATTAACAGCATCTTTTACAAATGCGATGTTGTAAGGGTTCTGTATTCCAAGACCAGAGCCGATAGGAGCAGCAAGAGGCATGATTGCATGCGCACCAGCATCTTCTAAACGCTTGGCCATGATAGGATCATCAGAAGTGTAAGCCATGATAGTAAAACCATCTTTAGCAAGTACCTTACAAGCTTCAATAGTCTCTAAAACATCAGGGTAAAGAGTCTTTTTCGTATCTCCAATAACCTCAAGTTTAATAAGATCAATCCCAGTAGCCTCACGAGTAAGTCTAAAAGTAGTGATAGCCTCTTCAGCCGTTACACATCCAGCACTATTTGGAAGAAACTTTACATTTGTTCCTGCAAAAGTATCTCTTAAGTTCTCTTTATCTGGGTCTGTGATATTCAAACGTCTTACAGCAACAGTGATAAGTTCACTTCCTGATGCTAAAGTTGCCTCTTTTGTCATCTCAAATGAGTCATATTTTCCGCTTCCAACGATTAAACGCGAGCCTAGTTCATATTTTCCGATTTTTAGAATGTTATCCATAAAATAGTTCCTATTTATATTAATTAGTGATTTATAGCATAAGCAATCTTATAGATTACCAATTCCAGCTATTAAGTCATCTGGTGTAAGCGAAAAATCAGCACCTGTGTAATTTTTAGCTAGTTTTGTGTGAGTGAGTGAGGCATTGAGTGCTGCATTTAGTGGTGTGTAGCCTTGTGCTAAAAGAGCACCTACTAAGCCACTGAGTACATCCCCGCTTCCTCCTTTAGCAAGTACTGAAGTCCCATGAGAATTGATGTAGAAGCTCTCGCTGTGCCCTATGATGACATTTGCTCCCTTTAAAAGTAAAACGATGTGAGGATAGTTTTTGCAAAAAAGTTCTACATATTTAAAACGCTGCTGTTGTAATTCCACAATGTTAATATCTGCTAAACCTATAAACTTTAGGAGTGAGATAAACTCTTTTGGATGTGGAGTGAATACTACATTTTTTCGTTGTAAAAGTTGTTCTAAGATAGGCATGGAGAAAATATCAGCATCAGCTATAAGAGGCAGTTTATTAGTTAAAAATGCTTCTAGCTCTTTTTCTGAGAAGGCAGAGCCTAAACCCATACCAAGAGCCAATGCCGTAGTGTTGTTAGGGAGTTTTAAAGAGTGCATGATAGCATTTGGAAGTTTTACATTTCTCTCTCCCACAAGTGAAACAAGTCCTGCTCCAAAACGTAGAGCTGCTTTGGCACTAAGGGTACTCGCTCCTATCTTCTCTCCACAAGCGATGGCGAGGTGTCCATAAGTGCCTTTATGCGTATCTTTTTTAGAGCGGTAAGGGAGTTTCAGATCCTCTTCATCGAGTAGATGCCAATGAGAATCGACTTCATAAATATCACGAGTAACACCGAGGTCTAAAACTTCTATATCTCCGACAAACTCTTTGGCACTATCATTAAAGAGAGATTTTTTCAGGGCTCCCATTGTCAGTGTTGTATCAGCTCGAAAACTATCTGCATCACACTCTCCATTTATCTGTAGTCCTGATGGTATATCGCAGGCGATTTTATAGCCATGTAATTTGTTCAAAGTTTGCAAAACAGACTTAGATTCCACATCTAAAGAACCTTTAAAGCCTGTACCAAAGATAGCATCAACTATGAGATCATACTCATTAAGGTAGATAGTGCGTTTAACATGAATGGCATGAGCACGTTTGTTTTGGAGTTTTGCCATTTCTGATGTGGCTTCTTTTACTATAAATATCTCAACTTCGTAATCTTTGTAAAGTAAACGCGAAAGAGCAAGCCCATCCGCACCATTGTTTCCACTTCCACAGACAACAAGAACGGTAGAGTTTTTAGAAAATTTCGCACGAATATAGTCAGCCATACCATCAGCTGCATGCTCCATGAGGATATCTTCAGAGAGAGCAAATTCCTCGTAACAGCGTTTATCTAAAAAGCCAACTTCATCAAACAGTTTTTGCATTACAAACTCCTATTAGAGTAATTATAGTATAATGTGGCTATGAATTATAAAGAAATAGCACAAGAGACTTTAAACATAGAGGCACAAACGTTACTAAAGGCAGCAACACTCGTTGATGATGTATTTGAGAGAGCGGTCGATGTGATACTCAAGTGTAAAGGTAAGCTTATTATTACCGGCGTTGGAAAGAGCGGGCTTATCGGTGCCAAAATGGCAGCGACATTTGCCTCTACTGGAACGCCAAGTTTTTTTCTCCATCCTACTGAAGCCCTCCATGGTGACCTTGGTATGATAGATAAAAACGATGTAGTCATCGGGATAAGTTATAGTGGTGAGAGTGAAGAGCTAAGCTCTATACTTCCACATATCAAGCGTTTTGGTGCACCACTTATCGGCATGACAAAAAATAGAGAGTCTACTCTGGGTTCTTTTAGCGATATGGTGATAGAGATATATGTAGAAAAAGAGGCTTGTCCTATAGATACAGCCCCTACAAGTTCTACAACTCTGACACTTGCTCTGGGTGATGCTCTTGCAGTTTGCTTGATGCGAGCGAGAGATTTTCAAAAGAGTGACTTTGCCTCTTTTCACCCTGGTGGAGCTTTGGGTAAAAAACTGTTTGTGAAGGTGTCAAACCTTATGCAAACAAAAAATCTTCCTATCATCTCTAAAGATGCAAACCTTAAAGATGCCATACTTAGCATAAGCGAAGGTCGTTTAGGAACCACACTCATAGCAGATGATAGCGGAAAACTTCTAGCACTTCTAAGTGATGGAGATGTCCGACGTGCACTACTAAGTGAGAACTTCTCTCTCGAAGAAGAAGCACTAAAGTATGCAACTATGAGCCCAATGACTTGTGACAATGCAGATATGCTAGCAAGTGATGCACTAGTCTTAATAGAAGAGAAAAAAATACAACTGCTCGTTGTTACAGATAAAGAAAAAAATATACAAGGCGTTCTTCACATTCATACGCTTATAGAGAAGGGGATTTCATGACACAAGATGAAATTCTCAAGAGCTTAAGCGATGTAAAACCTTACTTACAAGAAAAGTATGGTGTACAAAAGATTGGACTTTTTGGATCTTATGCTCGTAATGAGGCAACTGCTCAGAGTGATATTGATATTTATGTCGAGTTGAAAGAAAATACATTTAGAAAATTAGCTGGTTTATGGGTTTATCTAGATGAACTATATAATGGTATAAAAGTTGATGTTTACAATAATCACCGTCATACCAAAGGTGCTATCGCAAAATACATACAAGAAGAGACCATCTACATATGAACAAGATGAGTAAATTAGAACTTTTGAATTTTGTGCTTGAGAGCATACATCTCACTCGTAGAAGATGCAGTGGCATGAAAGTAGCAGATGATTTCTTGTTTAACGATGAAAATATAGATAAGTTTGAAGCAACAGTTATGAGACTACAAACAACAGGTGAAGCACTAAAAAATATTGAGAAAAGAGACAATACTTTTCTTTTGCAAGTTGCTTCTAAAGAGTACTGGAGTGAGATAATAAAACTTAGAGATATTATCTCTCACCACTATGCAGATATTCAAGCTGATATTATTTTTAGTATCTGTAAAAATGAGCTTGATGAACTAGAACAAAATATACAAAAATTAAAAGAGAAATTATTATGATGAGATTAAACAAATTTATAGCACACTACTCGACTTACTCGAGACGTGAGGCAGATAAAGTGGTACAAGATGGTTATGTTCGTGTAAACGGCGAGATACAAGAGAATCCAGCGACACAGGTTGATGAGAAAAACGATGTTGTTTATGTTAGTGGTAAACAGGTGAGTCGTCAAGAGAAGTACACTGTTATAGTGTATAACAAACCAAAGGGAGAGCTTGTAACGAAGTCTGATCCTAAGGGGCGTCGTACTATCTATGATTCACTTGGTAAAGAGTTTAAACACTATATCCCAGTAGGGCGACTTGACTTTGCTAGTGAGGGACTGCTTCTTTTAACAGATGCTTCTCATGTGGCAACTGCACTTATGGAGTCAGACTTAGAGAGACGCTACAAGATAAAGATAAAGGGTGAAGTGACTTCAGAGATGGAGACTGCTATGCTTGAAGGGATGTATGTTGAGGATGCTACAGCTGGTGGACACTCACACTCAAACATCACTTCTATGGAGTTTAAGCCATTCTTAGGGTATAAAATCCAAAAAAATGCACATAACTACTCTATCCTAAAAGTAGCGATTAGTGAGGGGAAAAACCGTGAACTTCGTCGTTTCTTTGCTCACTTTGATGCTGAGATAGCAGATCTTAAACGCATAAGCTTTGCAGAGATAGAGCTTAACAATCTTCCAACGGGAAAGACAAGATATCTCTCTCGTAGTGAATACTCAGCACTCTTTACCTTCTTAAAAGCAGAAGAGAAACTTGCTCGCGAAATGGCTGGAAATAAGAAAAAGAAATAAATAAATTCGTTATAATGATTGTAGATGTAAAATAAAAGGATAATTCATGTTGCATTCTCTCTTCTTCCGTATGCGTTTTATTCACTATGTTGGTATCGTTTTACTTCTCCTTAATGGTACTTTTTTTACTGACAATATCATAGGTCAAATAGTCCAATATGTTGTTGCTGTGGTCATACTCTTCCATGATTTAGATGAAAAAGCTAATGGTGTTAATATGACAAATTCACTCATAGAGCAGTTGACAAATTTAGAACATGGTGAGAAAGTTGTTCTAAAAAATGAATACAACTCTGAGTTGTCAGAAGCTGTCAAGCAGGTCAATAAGTTTCAAGAGATTTTTTTAAATGCTCAAGAAAAAGATAAAAAATCAGATTTGATGTTACAAATAGTAGCAAAGATAGATTCTGAATATGCACAAGCAAACAAAAGTATGTCTACAGAACAGGATATGATTTCTGAGATAATTAGAATGGGAGAGGAACTCAAAAACTCTTTTGCAGTAGACTTACAGGATGCTTCAGTTTCTCGCGACAGTATCGTCGCTGTGAGTCAAAAATTACAAAATATTCAAGCAGAAATGGGTGAGATAGTTGCAAGGTTGAATGATGCATCAAGTTCTCAAAACAACCTTGCAGATGAACTAGGTAAAGTCTCTTCTGATACGGAGCAGGTAAAAGAAGTTATAAATGTTATCGCAGATATTGCAGATCAAACAAATCTTTTAGCTCTCAATGCTGCCATTGAGGCTGCTCGTGCTGGTGAGCATGGTCGTGGTTTTGCAGTCGTTGCGGATGAGGTGCGTAAACTAGCAGAGCGAACACAGAAGTCTTTAACTGAGATAAATGCGACTATAAATGTAGTCAGTCAGTCCATAAATGACACAAGTGGACAGATGAATATAAGTTCAAAAAGTATAGAACAGCTTGCCGAGACATCCAACACTACTTCCGAGCTTATGGATGAAATAGCTTACACTATAACTGAAGGCGTAGCCTCTTCAGAAAAAACTATAGAGAGCTATACTGCTAATGCAGAAAAATCTGAGACTATCATCAATGATGTAACAAAAATCAATGAGCTTTCAGAAACTGTACATAAAAATGTAAGTGAGATACGAGAGTCTATAGAGAGACTGAGCGAGACTATTTAGCCTGACACTTCTCACAAACTCCAGATAGCACTATAGAACTCTCTTTGAGTCTATAGTGACTCTCTTTAGCTGCTTCATCTACTAAACATCCTATATCTAACTTCAAATCTATAAACTCATTACACTCTTGACACAAAAGATGGATATGTGGTGCTTTGGCAATTTCATATTTTGATTTTTGGTTTGGGATTTTTATCTCTGTTAGTAAACCTTTTTCCATCATGGCATTGATGTTTTTATAGAGGGTTGCTAAAGATATAGTAGAAAACTGCTTTTTTATCTCTGTAAAAAGTTCTTCTACATCAAGGTGTCCTGATGTTTGCATAAGTGATAGTATACCTACTCTTTGTGGAGTGGCTTTGAGAGAGTGCTCTCTTAGTAAAAGTTCATAATTCATACTGTAAGTATAGCAGATATTTAACTATTATTTCTTAAGTAGCAAAATTTACTAGAAGATAATTATTATCCTTTAAACAAAATTAGTCTATACTTTCATATATCACGAGCAAAAAAAGGAAAAACAATGATTAAATCAATACTATTAGGATTAGTGACATCTTCACTTCTTATGGCATCTTCACTACAAAAAGAGGCACAGAGTGCGGGACTTGAGGCAATTCCAGCATCAGAGAGTGAATTGTTAAAGCTGATAGATAACCCAAAAAACCGAATCACTCAAGCAAAAGTAAAACTTGGTAAAAAACTCTATATGGATCCACGTCTTTCAAGAAGTGAACTTATTTCATGTAATACATGTCACAACCTTATGGAGGGTGGCGATGATGGAGTGAGTGCTGCAACAGGTCACATGTGGAGACATAACCCACATCACTTAAACTCACCTACTGTTTACAATGCAGTATTTTTCGGCTCACAGTTTTGGGATGGACGTGCTAAAGATTTAGAAGCACAAGCACAAGGACCGACACTCGCACACCCTGAAATGGCAGCTACAAAAGAGCATATCGTACAAGTTGTAAAATCAATGCCTGCGTATGTAACAGCATTTAAAAAAGCCTATGGCGATAGTGTAAAAATCACTTTTGAAAAGATTACAGATACTATTGGTAACTTCGAGAGAACTTTAGTGACACCTGCACCGTTTGATGCTTACATGAACGGCTATAAAGAGGCTTTAACGCCAAAGCAGAAAGAGGGAATGAAAACTTTCATCCAAATCGGTTGTGCATCATGTCATAACGGTGTTGCTCTTGGTGGTGAGATGGGTGCATTTAATGTTACAGCGACTTACAAATATATGAGTACAGGTGACTTCAAAGGCGATAAAAATGGAATGGTAAAAGTGCCTACACTCAGAAATATCACTGAAACTGCACCCTATTTTCATAATGGTATGATTTGGAACTTACAAGATGCTATTAAAGAGATGGGACGCATTCAGCTTGGAGCAAAAATCTCCGATAAACAAGCAGAGTCAATCGAGGCATTTTTAGGTTCATTAACAGGGAAAAAACCTCACATGATGATGCCTATGCTTCCAGCTTCAACACCTACGACGCCAAAACCTAACTTGAACTAAACGCGAGTTATGCTAAAATACCACATATTCAGAATATGTGGAGGCTCTTCTTGGCTGATTTTACACAACTCCTTCGTGCAAAAAACTTTGACGAGCTTGTCGGTCAAGAGCATCTTAGTAACGAAGGTGCACCACTTCGTACTCTTTGCGAGAAGTTTGCTCTTGGGCATAGCTTTTTTTATGGTCCTGCAGGTACGGGCAAGACCTCTATCGCTCGTATTATCGCTAAAGTTATGGATCTTCCTTTTTATGAGTTTAATGCTACAAGCCTCAAGGTAGAGCAACTTCGTAAAATCTTTGAACAGTATAAAAATGCCCTGCAAAAGCCACTTATTTTTATAGATGAAGTGCATCGTTTAGCAAAAAACCAGCAAGAGGTTCTGCTTCCTGTTATGGAGAATAACTCAGTACTTATTATCGGGGCTTCAACAGAAAACCCTTTCTTCTCACTCACCTCTGCCATCCGTTCACGCTCTATGCTTTTTGAGCTTAAAGCTATCTCCCATGCAAGTTTAGAAAAGCTCTTAAATCGTGCCGTAGAGTATGGCTCTTTAGAGATGGATGAGGAGGCAAGAGAGTACCTCGTTGCTAGTAGTGGAGGGGATGCTAGAGCGATGCTTAAACTCTTAGAGTTCTCTTCAAATCTTGACACAAAAGTAACGATAGAGATGCTTAAATCTCTTCGCCCAAATGCTCTGCAAGCTGGAAGTAGTGAGTCTGGTGTGCATTATGACTTAATCTCTGCTCTTATAAAGTCAATACGAGGAAGTGATGAAAATGCAGCTATTTATTATCTTGCTCGACTTATAGAGGGTGGGGAGTCGGCAGACTTTATAGCACGGCGTTTAGTTATTTTAGCAAGTGAAGATGTGGGTAATGCTAATCCTCAAGCACTCACCCTTACTACCTCATGTCTTACCTCTGTAAGTAAGATAGGTTATCCAGAAGCGAGAATCATCTTAGCTCAAGCAGTAGTCTATCTCTGTGCTTCACCAAAGTCAAACTCTTCATACTTAGCGATAAATGCAGCACTTCAAGCTGTCAAAGAGGGAGTTCTTTTAGCTATACCCAAGAGTATCACACAACAAAATGAAGGCTATCTCTATCCACATGATTTTGGAGGCTATGTAGAGCAAAACTATCTTTCAAAAAAGCTTCGTTTTGTTGAGCTTAAAGATATTGGCTATGAAGCAAAAATGAAAGAGTGGTTACAAAAAATAAAAAACAAAGATGAAGTGTGATAGAATGAACACATATATTTCAACAAAGAGAAGGATATAATATGCAATTAGAAGTGAAAGACAATAGAGTTAAAATTAGTGGTAATATGAAATCAGTTATGGATTATAAAGAGTTGAAAACACTGCTTGACAGTGTAACAGGGGAGCATAAAACGGTCACAATGGATGTGATTGATTCTATCTCCATTACCTCTTCTATTATTGGGTACTTAAATAAACTTGTGCTAAAAGATAAAATCACTCTAAATATGCATGTAGGTAATAGCCTACTCTTTGAACTCTTGGATGAGTTGAGTTTAATAGAACTTTTTCATGTAACAAAGGCATAGTTATGACTATAAAATTTAAACTTAATATTATTTTAGCGATTGTACTCTCTTTCTCAGTTGTCATTTTAGGATTAACAATATATGAAGCAAAAAAAGATTCTGACTCTATAGAGCAGTCTAGAGTACTCAATACTCTCTCTACAAAACTCAGTTTGCTTATTCATGAAACACAAAAAGAGAGGGGAGCAAGTGCTGGATTTTTAGGATCTAGAGGAAAGAAGTTTTCTACTATATTACCACAGCAGAGAAAACTTACCGATGCTCAGTATGAAAAACTTCAAACATATATAAAGAGTTTATCTCTTGAGGAGTATCCTGCTCAACTTACAAGTTCACTCTCAAAGTTAAGTGAAGATATGCAAAAAATACAGAGCATTAGATCTCAAGTAGATGCATTATCTCTAAGTGTTAAGGATGAGGTTGCTTATTACTCAAATATGAATGCAGAAATATTAAAGATTACCTCTTTATCTGCTAAGTATGCAGATACTCAAGAGCTAGTAAAAGCACTTGATGCTTATAGCAACTTTTTAAAGTCTAAAGAGAGAGCAGGGATAGAAAGAGCAGTCCTTAGTGCAACGTTTGCTGCAGATAAGTTTAAAGTAGGGATGTTTGCTAAATGGATCTCTTTAGTTGCCCAGCAGAAAGCTTACCTTGATGCTTCTATGTCTATCGCAAGTAAGAGTGTAAGAGAGTACTATAAAACAAGTATGCAAAATCCATCTATAACTGCTGTTAATAAGATGCGTGAAGTTGCAAAAAGAAAAGCAATGGTGGGGAACTTTGGTATTGATAGTGAAGAGTGGTTTCGTACAATTACAAAAAAAATCAATATATTAAAAAAAGTGGATGATGAGATATCACGACAAAATACCCAACTTATAAATACAATAGCCTCAGATACAAAAATGAAAGCAACTATTACTATTGTAAGCTATATTGTTTTTTCTATCTTTATTTTCATCGTTATCTTCTTTATTAGTAAAGGTGTCAACAAGAGTGTACAAAGCTCTCTTAGCAAAATTCAGTGTGTATCAAGTTCTCTTGATTTGAGTTGTGATATTGTGGTCGATGGTAATGATGAGATTGCGGATATTTCTAAAGCTCTACAGGTCATGATTCATGAGTTTAAGAAAACTGTTATGCATGCTAAAGAGGTTGCAGGTGCTTCTTCTGGAGAGAGTAAAAAACTTGGTGAGGTGGTAGAAAAACTCACAGATACTGGAAAAAATACAGATGGTAAAATGAAGAGTATTAATGCACTTGTTGATGAAGTAGGTGTTAAACTTGATGGTGTTGAAGAGTCTACTATAGCAGTGAGTGAAGATCTTGAAGTGACAGATAGTGCACTAGATAATTTTATTTCAGAGTTACAAGGGGTTGTGAGTTCTATTGACAATGGAAGTGAACATCAGCAGGAGTTAGTACAAAAAGTTGCTTCTTTAACAGATCAGGCAAAAAATATCAAAGATGTTCTAGATATTATCTCTGATATTGCCGACCAAACAAATCTTCTGGCTCTTAATGCAGCTATAGAAGCCGCACGTGCAGGTGAACATGGTCGTGGTTTTGCAGTTGTAGCAGATGAGGTACGTAAACTTGCAGAGAGAACACAAAAATCTCTTGGTGAAATTGGAGCTAATATTAATCTCATTACACAAAATATAGGTGAGATATCTGAAGAAACAGCGAGTACATCAGACAATATGCAACATATTTCATCCTCTGCACAAGAGCTTATAGCCTCTTCTGAAGAGACAAAAGACAATCTTGTTTCTACAAAAGCTAAGTCTGTTGGGGTTATGCATCAGAGTATTTACATCGCCACAAAAACAAAAGAACTTATAGTGAATATGGATGATATACTTGCACTCAATGAGCAAAATAGTTCTTTAAGAGTTTTAGTGGAGGAAGCTGCCTCAACACTCTCAACTGACTCTTTAAAATTACAAAGTGAACTTGATAAGTTTAGACTATAATGTTTACCCATCTAAAAGTTCTAACACTACTCTGTGTAGAGGAGAGTCGTGAGACACAGACTCTTTACAAAACAATTTTTGGGGATCTTGTAAAAAATATAGTCTGTGCAAGTAGTGTGCAAGAGGGTTTAGAGATTTATCATGAAAAAGGTGTAGATATTATTATTTCTGCTTATGAACTTTCTGGAAAGAATGGTTTGGAAATGATGAAAATAGTACGGGAGGAAGATAAAGAGACACCTCTTGTTTTAGTCTCAAGGCTCAATGATATAAAAATTATAGTTGATGCACTCAGAGCAGGTGTGAATAATTTTGTCGCAAAACCTATAGCTCAAGAAGAGCTTCTAAATGCGATTTCAGAGGCAGGAAAACTTTTAATAGTAAGTCGCTTGATGGCACAAAAAAAGTGTAAAGAGTTACAAAATACAGCTTCTAAAGATGAGTATAACACTTATCAAGAACGACTTGCCTTTGATAAAGAGCTTAATATTCTAAAAAATGATTTTTACTATAAGATGGTTGATACAAATGGAATAACTCTGATAGATTTCATGTATCAGCCACTTGACATGATGAGTGGGGATGCTTACAGTGTGCGTAAAGTAGATGAGAATCGTACTTTTTATCTCCTTGTTGATGGTATGGGTAAGGGTCTTTCCGCCTCTTTGACAAGTATGATTATGGCATCATTTGTAAATCATCTTGTGGATAAAATGCTAAAGTATGAGAGTTTCTCTTTGGATATACTTATCCAAGAGTCTATGGAGTATATTCAGCCCATACTTTTAGAGGAAGAGAGTCTTTCCATTGACTATATCCTTTTTGATCATTATTATAAAAAACTCCATTATGCTAAATTTTCTATGCCCTCTTTTTTACTCCAGACACAAGCAGATACTATTGAAAAGATAAAATCAAATAATCCGCCTTTAAGCAAATGGACAAGTTCTTACACTATAAATCAGTACGACATAGGAAATATTAATAAATTTCTTTTTTATAGTGATGGTTTGGTAGAAAATAAAATAAAAAATTCTAAACTCACTTATGCAAGTAAAATTGAAGAGGATTTTAAAAACTCTTTTACTAAGGGTGAAATACGAAAGAAATTTTTAGATCAGATAGACGAGCAAGAAGATGATGTTACTATCATATTTATTCATAATCTCTCAGTAGAAAATGCTCATAAAGAAGAGAAGTTTTTTGAGACCTCTTTTGAAGCTGTTGAAGAGGCATCCGTATGGTTTGAAGAGAGACTTGGAAAACTTTTTGAGCCAAAATTAGCCATAGTTTTTAACGAGCTCATGATGAATGCTTATGAGCATGGAAACTTAGGCTTAACATCAAAAGAGAAACATAAGCTTCTTGAAGATGATGAGTACATAGAGAAACTCTTAGAGTTAGAAGAGGGATGTAAGAAGAAGATTTTAGTAGAAATATCGCAGATTGTATTTGAAAAAATAGTCTATGTCACTACTCAGATTAGTGATGAAGGTGAGGGCTTTGATACGGAGATATTAAGTAGTATTTTCAGAAACAAAGGTGCCTATAATGGGCGTGGAGTCTTCGTTTCTCGTAAAAATTCTATGGGAATTTATTATAATAATAAGGCAAACAAGGTACTGTTTGTACATAAACTTCCGATATAATTTTAAAAATCAAAGTAAGGAATAAGACAATGGCAGAAAAAAAAGAAGCACTCGAGTATCATGTAGCAAAAAGTGAGTTTGATACAAATGGAAAAACAGGGACACTTTTAACAAAGCCTTGTAGCACAAGTGAGGAGTTAGCACTAGCATATAGCCCGGGTGTTGCATTCCCTTGTCTTGAGATAGAAAAAGATGCAGATTTAGCTTATGAGTACACAAACAAGGGAAATCTTGTTGCCGTTATCTCTGATGGAACAGCTGTTCTTGGTCTTGGTGACATTGGTCATCTTGCTGGAAAACCTGTAATGGAAGGAAAGGGTGTTCTCTTTAAGTCATTTGCAAATGTAGATGCTGTTGACATCGAACTTAACACAAAAGATACAGAAGAGATTATCAAAATCGTAGCTGCAATGGCTGATAGCTTTGGTGGAGTTAACCTTGAAGATATCGCAGCTCCTAGATGTTTTGAGATAGAGACTCGACTTAAAGAGATCTGTAATGTACCTGTTTTTCATGATGATCAACATGGAACGGCTGTTATCACTACTGCCGGTCTTTTAAATGTTCTTGAGATGAGTGGTAAAAATGCCGCTGATTTGAAAGTGGTAGTTATCGGTGCTGGTGCTGCTGGAATCGCTTGTGCAAATATGTATAAGTCTGTAGGTGTAAAAAACATCACTATGCTGGACTCTAAAGGGGTTATTCATAGTGGCCGTGATGATTTAAACAAGTATAAGCAAGCTTTCGCATTTGAGACTGATGATAGAACATTAGAAGATGCTATGCAAAATGCAGATATGGTACTTGGACTCTCTCAGCCTGATATCATTACTTCTGAAATGGTAAAGAGTATGTCTCAAGCAAATCCTATTATTTTTGCTTGTTCAAATCCAAATCCAGAGATTAAACCAGAACTAGCAAAAGCTGCTCGTCCTGATATTATCATGGGAACAGGACGTAGCGACTACCCTAACCAAGTGAATAATGTACTAGGTTTCCCTCAAATCTTTAGAGGGGCACTTGATGTTCGAGCAACAAAAATCACAGAAAATATGAAAATAGCTGCTTCAAGAGCATTGGCTTCACTTGCGAAAGAGGAAGTACCAGCTCATGTAAAAGTTGCGAGTGGACGTGAAGAGATGGTGTTTGGAACTGAGTATATTATCCCATCACCATTTGATAGACGTGTACTTGTTTATGTTGCTTCTGCAGTTGCCGAGGCTGCTATTGCAGATGGTGTAGCACGTGTGAAAGACTTTGACTTAGATGCTTACAAAGCAAAACTAGAGCGTTTAGCTGCACACTTAGATGTAAAGTCTAAGTAGCTAACTTATAAAACTTCTTTAGCCCTCTCTGGGCTTTAGTATCTAGCTCATATGAGATGAGTTTTAGATACTCTAAAATCTCTTTTTTTTCTATCTCTGTTCTTTGTGCAGCTTCGTCTAAAATGTACTGAGGAATACGAACCGCTTTTTTTAAAAACTCTCTCTCTATCTTTTTATACAGTTTTTTATCTTTGTGGTAGCAGAGTAGGGCAAAAACAAAGGGGAGATTATATTTTTCATGCCACAGTTGTGCAAGGTCTATATAGTCACTATTTTTGAGTGCATAACGAAGAGCTTTATCACCTATAAGTATCTCACCCTCTACACCTAAAACAGAAGCAAGAACATTTGAAGAGGCAGACTCTTTATCTTTTTTACTTGTTTTGTTTGGAATGACTAGGACACTTTTGACACTTTTTTTAGCAATGATACCCAGCCCTACATGTCTAGACTTGACTGCACTTATACTCGAAATAAATGCGGCATCTACTCTTCGTGCATGAAAGGCTCTGTTTACCTTGGCAGGGACACTGCGTTTGTACTCCATACTCATTTTTGCACTTGAGCCTTTTGTAAAGTGCTTCATGAAGAGATGAAAAGGGAGAAGGTTAAGGTACTCTATTTTTCCAAAAATCATAATGGTATTATACACCCCTTAGCTTATCTTAGATATAATTTACCTTATTATATTTATAGGAAACTGTTTTGATTAAAGTAGAATTTTTAGGACCAATACAAAAACCGACAATAGAGTTAGAGATAACAAATCTCAATGAACTTCCAGCAATTCTCCAAGCTGATGCAGAAGTAAGTGACTGGCTTGAGTCTTGTGCTGTTGCACTTAACGACACACTAGTAAGCTCACTCGAAGCACCTCTCAAAGATGGAGATAGAATCTCTCTTTTACCTCCTGTTTGTGGTGGTTGAGTCATGCTAAGTATACATAATGGAGCTCTCAATGTACCAGCTATTTTAAAAGAGTGGTACGAAGAAGAGAACCATAGTAATTATGGTGCTTATATCCCTTTTGTGGGGACTGTTCGTAGTGAAGATGGCATAGATGGTCTTAGTTTTGATGTCTATGAGCCTATACTTTATAGATGGTTTAATGAGTGGGAAGAAAAAGCTTCTAAACTCGGTGCAAAGATAAAAATGGCACACTCTCTTGGTGATGTGATGCTTCATGAATCCTCATACATCGCAGCAGTTTTTTCTCCTAAACGCAGAGTGGCATTAGAGCTTATTGATGAGTTTGTAGAGGACTTTAAGGCGAGTGCTCCTATCTGGAAGTATGACCTTAAAGATGGCAAACGCATATATGCAAAAGATAGATCAACTGCTATAAGTGGCAGTGGAATTTTAGGAGCAAAACAGTGAGTATAACAGGTACAAATTTTATATCATTTGAGACAAGTCAAAATATGTTGGAACTACTCCAAATCAGTAGTGAACGCTACGAGCGAGTGCCACTAAGTGATGCACTAGGTCGTGTTTTAGCAGCTGATATAGCAGCAGAGTTTAATGATCCTCAGTTTGCAACAGCTTCTATGGATGGCTATGCTGTCCGACACGAGGACTTAGAACTTGGAACTTTGAGTGTTTTGGGGGATAATCCTGCTGGTCATGATGAAATAAGAACACTCCAAAAGGGTGAATCTATCAAAACATTTACAGGCTCTATGATGCCTCATGGTGCAGATACTCTTATACAGATAGAAAATGTCACTTATGAAGATGCAAAGATTAGGATTAACGAAACAGTTGAGAAAGGCAATGCAGTCCGTCCAATAGGTGAAGGCTACCGTTCTGGTGATATTCTTATCACAAAAGGGACTAAGATTGGATTTGCAGAAATAGGTGTGATGGCAGGTCTGAATCAGGTAATGGTAAAAGTGGCTATCCGACCTCGTGTTGCAGTGATAGCAACAGGAAGTGAGATCTTAGACCTCGGAGAAAATAGCGATAACCCAGCACAAATCCGTAGCTCAAACAACTACACACTAGCAGCCCTTTTTGAGTCTGCTGGTGCAGAGGTTATTCAGCTTGGAACAGCCCCTGATGATAGAGATGCCATCATGAAAACATTTGAAACAGCACTTGCTTCTGCTGATATACTTGTAAGTACTGGTGGTGTGAGTGTTGGAGACTATGACTTTGTTAAAGATATCGTCCCACGTTTAGGGGCTGAGGTGGTCTTTAAGGGTGTTGGTATTAAACCAGGTCGTCATATCTTAGTCGCACAAAAAGAGGAGAAGTTTGTACTTGCTCTTCCTGGTTTTGCTTACTCCTCAACGGTGACAGCTATACTCTATGTTCTGCCACTTATAGCAAAGATGCTAGCAAAAGTAAGCCCTTATAAAACTGTAGCAGCAAAACTTCAAGAGGACTTCAAAAAACGTAGCCGTTTTACAGAGTTTACTGCTTGTAATGTTGTCGTAGAAGATGGTGAATACTATGTAAACTTCGAGGGTAAAAAAGTAGGAAGTTCTGCAATTTTGACAAATATGCTCAACGATTCTGCACTTATGGTAGCGGGTGAAGAGGATAAGTTTTTAGAAGCTGGAACTTATGTCAATATACTTCTATTGGATAAGTTTTAGATGCAGGTACTTACTATAAATTCTGAGAGCTTCACGATAGAGGCACAAGATATGCAGATGCAAGCGAATAGTATCTATAGTTTCTTTGACTCTATTTTAATAGACGAGCTAGAAGTCCTTAACAAACATGGTATCTATACAGATGCAAATGCACTCTCAAACGGTAAAAAAGCTTATTTTATTGGAGAACAACTTCTTCTTGGTGATGCTCTTGTGATAGGGCGAGAAGGACTTGAGGAAAAAGATGTAAGCATAAAAGAAGAGGAACTTTCCTCTTTGCTTATAAAAGAAGTCTCTCCTTTTTATAAAACTGTTTTAGAACTTTTAGTACCTACTGATGCAAATCTTTACAGAACTTTTGAGGTAGAGAAAGGAAGTGAAAAGATAGCACTCAACATCGAGTGGGTTCTTTATACTTTTAATATTGCAGATGAGAGAACAAGAGAATACTTTATAAACGAACTCAAGAAGAGTTTAGAAAATGGTGATAATGTTATGGACTATATGCAGAAAATGGCTACACTTGCAATGCATGCAGGTGCGTAAATTTTTTACTAGATAATCTAAAAAAGGGAAAATAGTATGGTTTTAGTAACAGGGGGAGCTGGATATATTGGCTCACACACATGTATCTCACTTATAGAAGCTGGATATGATTTAGTAGTTTTTGATAATTTTTGTAACTCTTCACGAGAGAGTTTGAAGCGTGTTGAGAAGATAGTTGGTCGTAAGATTAACTTCTTTGAGGGTGATATTCGTAGTAGTGAAGATTTAGATGGTGTTTTTAAAGCATTTGAGATTGACTCGGTGATTCATTTTGCTGGACTCAAAGCTGTTGGTGAGTCGGTTGCCGAGCCTGTGATGTATTATGACAATAATGTCAGTGGTACAGTCAAACTCTGTGAAGCAATGAATAAGCATAAGTGTAAAAAGATAGTCTTTAGCTCTTCGGCTACTGTGTATGGTGACCCGCATACCACACCTATAAAAGAGGACTTTCCTCTCTCAGCTACAAATCCTTATGGTCGATCAAAGCTTTTTATAGAAGAGATTTTAAGAGATATTTTTGTTTCAGATAGTGAGTGGAAAATAGTCTTACTTCGTTACTTCAATCCAGTAGGTGCCCATAAGTCTGGAACTATTGGTGAAGACCCTAATGGTATTCCAAATAACCTTATGCCTTATATCGCTCAGACTGCTGTTGGCAAACTAGAGTGTTTAAGTGTATTTGGTGGGGACTATGATACAGAAGATGGTACGGGTGTAAGAGATTACATTCATGTGGTTGATCTTGCTGATGGACATGTAAAAGCTCTAAATATTATAAATAAGTTAGAAAATGTACTTACTGTAAATCTTGGAACTGGTAATGGTTACTCTGTTCTTGATATGGTTAAGGCCTTTGAGAAAGCTTCAGGAAAAACAGTGAACTACAAAATAGCTCCTCGCCGTGCTGGAGATATTGCTAAGTGTTATGCTGATCCTAGTTATGCGTTAGAGCAGTTAGGCTGGAGTGCAAAGCTTGGTGTCGATGAGATGTGTGAAGATAGCTGGCGTTGGCAATCAAATAACCCAGAGGGTTATACAGCCTAAAGATTTTAGCGTGTATAAAGTATACTATATTTGAGATAGAGCTCAAATATAGTATCCCCTATACCATTATTTGACTCAGAGTAGGAACTTCCCAGTACTAAGTGATCTTGTCCAAAAATTTTTCCACCATAACCAAGGTTAAAACCATAACTGTAGTCTGCTATAAAGCTATTATAAAAGCCTGAGAGTTCGAAAAATGGTCTCCACTCTCTTGTGTAGATATTGGCGTTTGCCATACCGTAAGAGAAGTTTAGACCGATATTGTAAAAATTCTCAGGTAGCACAGGGATACCTCTTCCTTGTAGCTTATCTATCACCCCTCGACTTCCCTCTGTTTCATTATATAGGGAACCATCGACAAAGGCACCTATATGCATATCTGGGTATCCATTACGGATTTGGTAGCCTAGGTTCATAAGGATATAGTTTCCTGAACCTAAATCGACATCATCTTGAGAGCTATATCGGTTATACTCATAGTGTGTATCGAGTGTAGTAGAAGGTAAAATGTTGTAAGCAAACTTGAAGGCAAGCATATCTTTTTTCCCACCTAAAAGAAGCTGTGTAGACTCATCACTTTCTATGTTTTTAGCCAGAGTCACTCCTGTGTTAAAGTAGTGGTTT
Organism: Sulfurimonas sp.; assembly: GCA_027082875.1. Taxonomy (GTDB): domain Bacteria; phylum Campylobacterota; class Campylobacteria; order Campylobacterales; family Sulfurimonadaceae; genus Sulfurimonas. Next base: position 23,139 of record JALWTK010000011.1, read on the forward strand.
AGTCTATACTCACCTAAAATCTTATAGGAGATATAAGACTCCATTGCATCATTATAGTGTATATCAAGTTCTGTAAATCCTCTTTGAAAATCCCATTTGAGTCCTGCTCCAGCACGAAGTGACTTGTCTGGTACACTGAGGAGTATGGTTTGATCTAAAGACTCATTTTTGTAAAAATCAAGATTGCTGTAGAGATACCAACTCTCATTGAGATATGTACGGTTAGTGATCTTTACATATTTCTGTTTAAGAGGTTCACGAATGTAGCGAGAAGTCTTGATATTGAAGAAGTTACTACGATCTTGAATCAAACCTAGATGCTGAATATATGCTCCAAGAGAGTCAGCATTATGTGCTAATCTCTCATAAGCCATAGTCTGTGCAAGAGCAGTTTGTCCATCCTCATAGGCTGGGGTTGAGATATCTGACCAGCTTCTGAGATTGACATAAGCTCGTAAGAGATTCTCTATCTCTGAGTGCTTCTGTTGTAGAATGGCATTACTAAAGTGCATCCATAGCTCATGTCTATTCATCTTATGATAGATACTATTTGCTTTTTGTGCTTCATTTTGTTTGAGAAAATAGTTGTAGGCTATAGTATTGTACTCATCTTTACTGAGATAAGCTTTTGCCTCTTTGAGTTTATGTTCAAACTTGTCTGGAGGAGTACTTTGGAAAATAGCATTAAGATAATTTTTTTGGTACTCTGCAGTTTTGACAATATTAGGATTTTTTTTTCTGCTCTTTTTGAGCTCTTTTCTTATCTCTTTCATAGTATAACTAAAGGCATTAGGGTTGTTTTTTGCTTGGTATATATTTGCTTGTAAAAACTTAAACTCAAGACTATTTTGTACAGCTAAATGCTCTTGTTTGACTAAGTCAAGATAGTAAGCCGCACGGTTTACATCCCCAAGACTGAAGTAACTTGAAGCGAGTGGAAAGTAGAAGGAGGGGCTTAAGTTTGGATTTTCAGCCATGGAGTTAAGTAGATGTTCTAAGCTTCTCCCTTCACTATTTCCTAACTGCATATAAAGAATATTTAACTCAATATTGATATCGTTTGGACTGAGAGTAAGTGCTCTTTGTAGAGCTTCCTCTTCCTTATATCTTTGTGTATAGTGCTTGTAGAGTTGGGCTTTTATAAGCCAATATTGGGCATTGTCTCTAATAGATGATTTTTTACTATCAAAAATATCCACAGTAGCTTTTACTGCATCATACTCCTTCACTCCAAATGCATGAAATGCAAAGGCATAAAAGATATAAGCATTGTCAAACTTTTCATAGGCATCAACAGCAATCTTTGAGGCTAGTGTTATGTTAGCATCTTTTTGCACATAGAGTATACGTTCGTAGTCTACTGCCCTTGTCTTATTTTGATCATAGAGTATAAGTGAGGCAGCAGAAGCATCTTCATAATCTTTAAGATACCAGCCCAGATCACTGAGATACTCATAAAACTTCGCAGAAGCATCTTTTTTATCTGCATTTTGTAGGGTACTATAAGCTTTTGGCAACTCATGTTTAAGGTAGTAAAAGTATGCTATATTTTCAGCCTCTTGGGCACTTAGTTGTGTAGCACTATTTTCTAGTTTTTCTACATCTATTTGTGCCAAAAGCATATCACCCATCTCTAGATGTACTTCTAGTGCTTTGAGATACAGAAGCCTATTTTTAGGATATTTTTTCGCTATGCTATTTAGAACAAGTCCAGATCTCTCAGGAACTCCTGCTTGACTTTGAATATAAATCATCTCATCAATATTTTCTTTAGTAGGATTTCTACGTGTTTTATCCTCTATAAGAGGGACCACATCTTCATACTGATAAGAAGCTAAACCATGGTTAATGATTTTGGTTTGCAGTGTAGCACTATAATGGTGTCTGTTCATAAACTTAAAGTACTTCATAGACTCATTACTTCGTCCACTCCACATACATACCTCTGCCATCTTTTTATTCCAGTAGTAGGAGTTAGGATCTTGATTGTAGCCAATCTTTGCCGTTTTATAGGCATTTTTCAAATCATTGACATAGAGAAAGGATTGGAGCATAAGTTTGAGTTCACTATCACTAAGATCACTCTGTTTTGAAGTGTCTTTTGGTATAAATTTCGTAACTAAAGTCTTCTGTAACTCTGTTGCAGAGGGGGCATCTGATGCAAAACGATACATGTATGTTGTCGCTATGTAAGCATGTTTGTAGTCAGGTTTAAGTGTTTTGAGGTCAGCTTTTGCATATTTTATCTTCGTATAGCAGCCACAACGCACAGTAAGTGTAGAAGATATCTTCATAATTTTACAACTCTTAGGAAACTTTTCTCTTGAAACTCTTTTGAGCTCACTTTGTGAAGCAGTTGTGCTGATAAGCTGAACAGTATAACAGCTCTCTTGTGACTTTGAAAAAAGTGTTAAAGGAAATAAAATAAGTAAAACAAGTAGCTTATACATTAATATTTCCTCTCTAGAATTTTCTTAGAAAGAGTAGCTGCATACTCTGGTTTGCCATTGGCAATGTAGGTTTTTAAAAGATATGTACGCATACTTTCATCATGAAAAAAATAATTTTCATACCGTTTTGCTACTCTAAGAATATTATTTTTATCTTTTCCTGCAGCTAATGTATTTATAGCTTTTTTAAAGTAAAATTTCTGCTTTTTATAGTCATTATTCGCATGAAACTCCTCTATATAAATATCTGCACTATTTTTAAACTCTTTTTGAGAAAAATAATATTCTGCAAGTTTCTTTCTCCAGAAGAGAGAACTTTTAGCTTTTTCTTTCATATAGGCTACCGCATCATCACGGCTATAGTATTTAGCTAGAAGATAGTACTTAGCATTTCTCCATTTTTTCTGGTGCTTTTTGTCTTGACTCATCTCAAAATCAACTGCTTTTATGCTGTAGGCTATATTGTTTTCTTTGAGTGCAAGGTAGTAGACTTGCTCTATTTGTATGATCTTTTTACTCATTTTTTCATCTTCTAGAAGAGCAAAATTAAAGGCTCTTTCAGGCTGTTGCATGAACATAGACTCTTTAAACATATACTCATACTCTGTATCTGCATAATAATGCTTGGTGTTTATGGTATGAAAAAGTTTTGTAAGTAGTTTGAAATACTTCTCTTGTTGTTTTGTCTTTTTTTTGGAAATAAAGTAAAAATAGTCCTCTTTTTCAAGTGTATAACTCTCTCTATAAGCCTTATAAAGAATCTGTGGATCTTTGGATTGATGTAGAAGTGATAAGAGTCTTGCGGCTAAATCTTTTCGTCCGCTTCTAAGACTCTGCGTGGCAAGGGAAAGCATGAGTTTTTCATTTGTAGGGTCGTTTTTAAGCATATTTTCTAGATAGAGCATACTTAAGTCATAGTTTGAGTTTTCTCTAAGAATATGCTCTTCAAGTAGATCTTTAGGGTATAGGGCAATAAGTATAAGAGTAAAAATAGTAAAAATAATGATAAGCTCTTTATAGGTCGTGACCTGTTTCCTCTCACTAGTGGCAAAGGACATCTACAACTCCTTGGCGTTTACTTTTTGAAGAAAGAGTATATTTTCTATCATGTTTCTCTATCGTAAAGGAGGGTCTACTTGTGAGTTGACAGTTCTTTGGTAGAGAGAGTGTAAGCTTTAAGGCTACAGAACTTTTGAGTTTAATACTCAGTCTCTTGTGAATGTATCCAGCTGTTTGAACTTCTGCATTTGTGCTAATGATATAGGGAATATTGGTGTTTTTATTTGAGTCGCTGAGAGTGACAACTGCACTCTCTTTTGCTCCTAGATGGATATACTGGTGTTGTTCAAAGTTATCTGTTCCTAAAATATTATGAGACTCTTTAATGTTACAACTCTTTGTGCTCTTTTCTAAACGAAGAGTTTTGAGGTTTTGTGCACCACTTACGAGATAAGAATTCTTCTCTTGAGCCATAGAAAGAGTATAGTAATCCATAGCTATAGGAATATACTCACTAGTATAAAGAGGAAAGGTCTCCTGTGTAAGTACCCACTTAAAAACATACTTGAGAGCATTTAGTGAAGCACGTTTTGAACCTGAGTAGAAATGGTAGTAGATATCTATGGGTTTAAGCCGTTTTGGCGAGTTAGTGAGCTTAAAAGTCTGTATAACTTTTTTAAATCCCCAAAATGGACCATGCCATTCATTTGTGTAAACATTTTCATTTTGTGCACCAGTATATATCTGATAGTAGACTCCTCTTTGTAGACCTATAGGTGCTATATATGAGAGCCATGGATTTGTGTTTGAAATATAAGTATCTCCACCATTTATATTGAGAAAATCATTTTTATAAGCATCATCTAATATAGCTTCAGTAGGAGCACAGTCACCACTCCAAAAAATTGTTTTTGTTTTTTTCTTGCCCTTTGGCAGATAGAGATAGTTTATAGTGTCTATGGAACCTTTGAGCTCTGTAAGTAATGAGAAATGATAATTTGGAATATTAAGACGATACTTAGGACTTAGGTCACCATTTTTGATTTTTCCCCAGTAGAATGGATGACTAAAAGTATGTGTCGCTGCTTCTACATTTGGTAGTTTATAGATAGATCGTGTAATCTCTTGAAGTTTTGGAGCAAGCTTTGGATAGAGCCCCTCACTATCAATCTCTCCACCAACTATACTCACAGAATGTGGGATAGGGTATTTACTGAGAATCTCTTTATAAATGACCTCCTCTGAGAAGAGTTTAGTATTCCACTCAGCACGGTTCATTGAACCATCTCCATCTATGTGTGTAAAGAGTATGCGTTTACCATTTTTTGTCGTGGTATCTGGTACCGGAAGGGTTTGAAGTCTTAGTGCTTGAGTAAAAAATTTAAAAGGATTTATAGTCCAGAGATTATCTCCTAAAAGTTCAATCATAAAGGCACTATCGAGAGCGTAGCCACCCCATGGAGTAATAGCTGCAAGTGTAGAGACTTTTCCTTTATCGTCGACTATGCTAAAGAGTGGTTTACCTTGAGTTAAAGTGTAGCGTTGAGAAATATTGTTCAGGCTAGGTTTTGCTTCATAAGCCATCATACTATCTTGGTATTTAATGGTGTATTTTGTCTTGGACTTACTCTCTTGGGCCTCAATACCAAGTTTTTTAAGAAGATCATCATCTTGTATGGAAAAATCACCAGCAAAAACTACTTTAATATCTAGTTTTCGTAGCTTGAGAATCCACTTGAGAAGTTTGTTTGGATGGGAGTAGGGTCTCTCTAACCAGATAATGACACCTGCATACTGTTGCATATTTTGCATAGTAGGGAGCTTCTCTTTGTATACATCAAGGAGGGACTCTATATAACCTTTATACTCTAAGGGAAGTGCTCCATACAGGTGAGCAGAGAGAGTGATTCTATCCACTTTCCTCTCATCAATAAGTGTAAGTATCTCGCGTTTTATAGGCTCTTTGCAAGAGAGACCATAATCTGTAAGTTCTTTTGTCGCAATGTAGGGAATAAGCTTTTTTGCTTGGAGTTTTTTTATAAGTTGATGTGCCTCTTTAGAGTGTGGGTTTTCAAGGTAGTCGACAGCAATGATAGGGAGTTTATATTTTTGTATAATACCTATGTAGTGATCGAGCCACTCTCTATCTTTATTACTGTTATACCTATAGCTTAACTCATCACCACCTAGTCCTGCATAGTAGGACTCAAATAGGACAGCTTCTATATCTTGGTGCACCTGATCGATGATCTCGAACCCACGATTAATGATGAGCTTAGAATCGGGATAACGTGAGTGAAACTCTTTGATAATATTGACGAGAGCCATTTCATTGCGTTTACGATCCTCTGGTGTTTTTGCATGGATCTGGTAGGAATCTAGTGTATCAAAAAAGAAGTTTTTAAACCCTCGTTTTCTTTGTGGTTCTATCATCTTTTCAAAGAGAAACTCTCTATATTGAGGATTTGTAAGGTCAAGAACATCACTACTCCAAGCTCTATTCGTTGCTACTATCCACTCTTTTTTTATATCTGCATATTCTGGTATATCTCTATCTATTTCTCCAATACTGACATAAGCATACATCTTCTTTTTGTATACATCAAAGCCATGTGTATAGGTATTTATATGTGATGGTTGGACTATGATGTAGTCATGTATACCAACCATAGGATAGGAGATTTTTTCACCATAGTAGACTATAGCACTTTTATCAGTGAGACCAGCAAAGAGCATTGAAAAACTGAAGATAAAAAGAAAAAGAATTTTACTGTAACATAAATGTTTCATACTCTAAACGCTCCATTTCATTTTTAATTACGATTACCGCTGCCGTAAAAACAAGCAGAAGAGAGACTGTATAACCATAGCCATACATGGATGGTCCCATATCTATGGAGATAAGTGTCAGGATAGTGTTAAGCACAAAAAAAGCGATAGAGAGCCACATCGCTACTTTTTTTCTATCTAAGTAGTATAAAATGGCAAGGATGGACATAAACGCCACCTGTAGCATTGCCCCCATAGTAAGTACATAAAAAAGACCAAGATAGAGTTGAGGAATATTGAGCATGGTAAAAACAGTAGGTGCTGTTAAAAAGATAATAATGTTTATAATTCCTTGAATCATCAAAATTTCATGTAAGGCATGACGAACAACCTCGACCATCTGATCTTTATACTCTCTGATTCGTCCGAGTGTACCACCTGAACGTACAGCATCATAGAAGAGATCATACTTCTCAGCAAAGTCAGACTCTAATCTGTAAAAAAAGATAGCCATCCCGGGAAGTATGGAGAGGTAGGCTAAAAAGATGGGCATATCGTAAACGATAGAGGCATTGAGCTTCCCTATCACAGCATGTCCTGTAGCAGGATCGTACCAAAAGATAAACTTATCTACCCATGCACCAAGATTATAGGCAAGTCCTGCTATGCCCAGTGTCCAGTAGAAGTTTTTTTCTAAAAAGAAATCTAGTTTCATAAAGATAGTAGAGTTGTAGGATTTGATGATGAGGGTCATCAATATCACAAAGAGAATAGTGTTGCCGATGAAAAAAGTGTAGATAAGTTTTTCAATAGTATCTCCATAAAAGATAGATATAAGAATGATAAGAGAGTAAGAGATAAAGTATGCCCAAACAACACCCTTGTAGTACTTCAGACTTGCAGCAAGTATACTACTAATCCAAACACCACAAAGTGCCAAAAATGTCGCGAGTGCACCCAAGATAAAAACTGTACTCTGCCCCTCAAAAACCCATGCATAAAAAGGAGCTACAATCGGTCCACCTATAATCCACGAGAGAAAGAGTGCCCCAAAGTAAGAGGGAAGAATCTCATCTTCTCTATGGTTGAAGATGAGGTCAGCGATATAACGAGTAAAGGGAAGTTGCAAAATTCCAGTGAGTATAAGACTAGAGGCAAGGGCTATGGCATAGGTAATGACAACTTGAAAACGGTAGACATCACTCTGCTCACCATAGTTTGCAAGGTTGATAAAGCCTACTAGAAGTATAGCAACAATAGAGATCACCCAAGGACCAGAACTCAAAATCGCAGAGTAACCATAGACCTTGGCAAGAGAGAGAAGTCTATCCTCTTTTAAAATTTTACGAAGCTCAAAACCAATACCAGCCATCAGTTGACCTCACTTGTGAGTTTTGTATGAAGAAATTCCCATGAAGTTCCAAGTGCTTCTTCATAAAGAGCTTTATAGTCTTGTAAAAAAAGCTCTTCTCTATAGTATTTCTCAACACGAGTAAGTGCCACCTCTTGAGCTTTTTTCCATGCACCGTTTTCAAAGGTTAAGAAGCGAGTGTACTCCTGTGCTAAGGCACCCGGATTGGCAATACCGACAATAGATCCAGCTTTACCTATAGCTATATCTTCTGCATTTATGCCACCATCGATGAGGTCTCTACAGCTTCCAACATTAGTGGCCACACAAGGCACAGCAGCTGCGAATCCCTCAAGTATAACAAGTGGCATCCCTTCGCTAATAGAAGAGAGTGTTTGCAGTGCAGAGAGAGGGAGTATCTCTTTTATATCACTATGTCCGAAGAATTTAATCTTCTCACTACTTTTTTGTAGAGCTTTGCTTGAAAGAGTTGTTGTATCACCGTCAAAAGTTTGTATCTCTTTTTTAAGGCCAAGGGAGACAGCCATTTGCTGGCACTCTTGTACATACTCGCTATCTTCACTCACAGAACCTACTATCCAACCCTCGATATTAGGAATCGTTTCAGAAGCGATTTTGATAGCACGGATAAAGGTTTTGATATCTTTAATAGGCACAACACGACCAATAAGGGTGACTATAGGTTGAGGTGTCACGGCTCTATTTTTGATAGTAGCCATAAGTGTGTCAACATCAACACCATTAGGAATAATACGAGTCCGTTTTGCATCAGCTCCAAATTCTATCTGGATTTTTTGTGCACCTGAGTAGAGT
>JALWTK010000012.1 GCA_027082875.1 Sulfurimonas sp.
AGTGCAAACGCCACAAACTCCTAAAGAGGAGGAGTGTAGTGAGGGAAGTTGTTGCTCTTGGGGGAGTTGTGACACAAAAAAGAGACCTCTTGTTCAGAGTGCCCTCTCTTATGCCTTTGGCACACTCCTTGGGGATATCGCTTCGCCACTTTTAGTAGGACTTCTTCTTGGGGCACTTATAACAGTAGCTATTCCAGAGAATCTTAGTGCTATTCTCATAGAGTACTCATGGCTCTCCTACATCATAGTCATCGCCATCGCCGTGCCTATGTATGTCTGTGCAACAGCATCTTTACCTATAGCAGCGGGACTGATGCTAGCAGGTGTGAGTCCTGGTGCTGCGTTTGTTTTCCTCTCAGCTGGTCCAGCGACAAATACAGTGACTATAGGAGTAGTAAAAAAGATGTTAGGGACTCGCACACTTTATATCTATCTCGGAACTATTATTATAGGCTCTGTTATCTTCGGTTTCGGACTGGACTATGTTCTTAGTGGTGTAGATGTCAAAGAGTTAGTGCACATGGATGAAAATGCAAGTCTCATCGCAATGATCTCAAGTGTAGTACTTTGGAGTTTTGTACTCTACTATATGCTCAAGCCCTATTTTACTAAAAAAGAGGAGTGTGATGGTGGGAGTTGTTGCTCTTCTTAAGTAGAATTTTGTAATTTTTACAAAATAAAACCCTATTTCATTGAAAAATCTGTATCTAGCAAAGTGGCTTTCTCTCCCACTAGCCGCTTTTATGGGGGGGGTAAGACATTTCAAAGACAAAGTTTTGTGATATACTTACCCGATAAAACTAAAAAAGGATGTTTATGTTCTCTCTATCTAATGTAAGTATGAAAGTAAAAGTTTTAGGACTTTTCCTTATTCCAACACTCGCTCTTATCTATCAGGTCTCAGTAAGTTCCTTTGATAAATATGCTACTTTACAAGAAGACAAGGTAACAAAAGAGTACATAGAACTCGCTATAGCACTCTCCTCTTTAGTGCATGAGTCACAAAAAGAGCGTGGTATGACTGCTGGTTTCTTAGGCTCACACGGTAAAAAGTTTGGAGATACACTGCCAACACAAAGAGCAGCAACAGATGCAAAGGCTACAGCACTTCATGCTGAGGTCAAACAGCTTAGAGAAGATGTTTCAGGTGAATCTACTGTATTTGTCAGTGATTTAAGCACTGCAATGGAGAAACTGTCAAAGCTTCGCTCTCTGCGCTCACAAGTTACAGACCAATCAATACCTAAAGCAAAGGCGATAGCTTTTTACACCACTATGAACAAAATGATGATAGACACTATAGCTGCTATTTCAGAAGAGTCCTCAAACCCTAATGTGGTAAAAGATTTAAGTTCTTATATAAACTTCTTACGAGCTAAAGAACGTATGGGAATAGAGCGTGCAGTAGGAACAAGTGCTTATGCTGCTAAAAGTATGAATCTAGGACTAAAACTAAAGTTCTCTTCTCTACGTGCACAGCAGGAGGCTTTTTTAGAGGGTTTTTCTACTCTCGCTTCAGCAAAGATTCTAGATGAATTTCAAGCAATTAAGTCAGACAGTGCTTTCTCTGCAGTAGATACAATGGCAAAAAGACTTCTTGGGGCAAGTAAATCTGAAGATTTCACTGTTAGTGCAGGTGAATACTTCAAGACTATTACAGCAAAGATAAATCTTATGAAATCAGTAGAAGATAAAATCTCAGATGAATTGCTAGAAACTATAGAGAAAAATATGAGTAAAAATCAAACAGCACTTTTTGAGTTACTGATTTTAAATAGCATCATAGTGATTATCTTACTTATTATGGGAATTGTCGTTGTTATGAGTATTGCTAAAGTAGTGACAAATTTACAAACCCATATGCAAAAAATAGCAGAGACGAAAGACCTTACTCTTGTTTGTAAGATGGAATCCGATGATGAACTAGGACAGATCGCTAAAGGACTCAATATCCTTGTAGCCACTACTCATGCTCTTGTTGCAGATGCGAAGAACTCTTCGAGTGAAAATGCTTCCATAGCACATGAACTCTCTACTACTGCTATCGGTGTAGGTAACAATGTCGAGCAGTCTGTAAATGTGGTTAACGCTGCAAATGAGAAAGCTGCTAACATCAAAACAGATATGGCCGCCTCAGTAAGCGAAGCACAATCTTCTAAAAAAGATATCATCCGAGCAAATGCAAATCTTGAAGAGGCAAAAGAAGAGGTGATAAAGCTTACTCACAGTGTCCAAGAGAGTGCCGAAAAGGAGAGTGAACTCGCAGAACAGATGGAGAGACTCTCTAGTGAAGCAG
>JALWTK010000013.1 GCA_027082875.1 Sulfurimonas sp.
TAGAGATCATTCTTACTTGAATCCATCTCACTCTTTTTTGATTGTGCCTGTAGATCTTTTGCCACTATAAGATTATTTGCCTTATCTGCAAACTCTAGCAGTGACTTGAGGCTCTCTGCATTTAACATAAATGGCAGAAATAGTAATAGTAACTCTTTTTTCATTTTTGTATCTCCAGCATTGTAAACATCGAGTCATAAAACTGATGTAACTCTTTTTCTAAGTCATCCACTATATGTGTGACACTACTCTTTATAAACATTCCCTCACCCACACTAAAGAGTCCTTTGGTGAACTCTTTGGCGTTTTCTTTGAGTTCTCCTCTTGCTATCCCCTCTGCTATGATAGACTCAAACCAAAGATAGTACTCACTTGAACAAGCAGTCTGAAAACTCAACATCTCTGAGTCAGGATTAAGAAGAGTGATGGAGATAAACTCCTTATAGAGCTGTCGAAGTTCAACATCTTCATCACTATAAAAAAAACGCGAAAAGAGTTTGACTTTCTCTTTTGTTGTAGAGAGGGCATCAAGTTTTTCTTTTATTAAAATATTTCTCTCTTTTATGAGTATATTCACTATTTCAAAGATAATATCTTCTTTGTTCTTGAAATACTCATAAATAGTACCCTTCCCCACTCCAGCACTCTTTGCGATCTGGGAAATAGTTAAATCATTGATACCATTTTGAAAAAAAATCTCTTTACACGAGAGTGCAATATCTTTTCGCTTCTGAACTTTATCTACAATAATTGCCATAGTTCTCCTAAAATAGTTATATATAATTTCACAAATGACTGACCATCGGTCAATTAAAAAAATGATTGTATGATGTATAGGCTTAAATAAAGGTAAGTAATTTGTTTTAGCTCTGAAAAATGAAAAGAAAACAGAGCTAAAAGGAGGTTGAATGTTAAAGGGGTTTAATATGAAAGAGTCCTACACTTCATGCGAAGACAGTGAGAGCTAGGGGGAGTCGCTTTCAAAGTTCTGTATTTCTCTTTCTTGAGAGTATTATAGGAGTAAAAAGTGTAGATTTAGTGTGAATAGACAATTCTTTTCAACATAGAGCTTTATCTAAAAGTTGCTATAATAATAAGCTATAAAATATATGTAGAGGATAAAGGACACTAATAATGACTAAAAAAGAAATATTACATACATTATCTGAAAATAGAAATTATATAGAACAAACTTTTGAAGTTGATAAAATAGGTTTATTTGGTAGCTATGCAAAAGATAAGCAAACTGAAGATAGTGATATAGATATCTATGTAGAGTTTAAACATAAAACTTTTGATAACCTTGCAGGGCTTTGGAATTATCTCGAAGAGCTTTACCATAAGAGGATAGACCTATTTCATAAACATAAAAATAATAATCAAGTAATTATCTCAAATATACAAAAAGATGTTATATATGGATAGTAAAGAGGGCATAACAAATTTGGATGCTATATCCATGAGATTACAATCTATTGGTGAAGCATTAAAAAATATAGATAAAAGAGATACTGGAGCAACATTATAAAAACAAGAGAAATCATAACTCATCATTACATAGATATCGACTCTGAAACTATCTTTATGATTTGTGATGAGAAGTTAGATGATTGAAAAAGTAAGATATATGTGCTCAATATTTGGAATAATCGGTGAATACAATGATAAGATTGCTAGAGATGGACTGTTCTACAGATCTGACAAAATCTTTCTTTAACTCTTCGCAAAGTCTATTACTGCCATTTAGTGTAGTAGCTTCCATTTTGCGTATGGTTTTTTGTATAACCCTCTGGAGTAAATGATATATCTGCATGTCCTAAAAATAGTATGCCCTCATCACTAAGCTGATTTCTAAATTTTTTTAGAAGGAGTTTCTTTTCACTGTCATTGAAATAAATAAGCATATTTCTACAAAATATAATGTCAAATTTACCTAAGTTCTCAAAAGAATCATCAAAAACATTTTGGTATTTAAAAGTAGCAGTATCTTTGAATTCTTGTTTAACACAAAAGTTACTCTCCCCCTTCTCAAAGTAGCGACTCAAAAGTTCACTGGGAAGTTTAGAGACTGAACGCTGAGAGTAACAAGCTTCTTTAGCACTCTTTAAGGCATCACTATTGATATCTATACCTAGTATGTCAAAATCTACTCTTTTTTGCTTCTCTAAGAGGTAAAGGAGAATAGAGTAGACCTCTTCCCCACTAGAACTGGGTGCACAGAGTATTTTAGAGACTCTATGTTGCTCCATGTGTTGAGAGAGTATCTCAAAATGCCCTAACTCTCTATAAAA
>JALWTK010000014.1 GCA_027082875.1 Sulfurimonas sp.
ACATTTGTAAAGTCATTTGTTTCAGACTGTCCAAAAAGTTCGTAGTTTATAGACTTGTTCTTTGTAAGTGTATGGATAAAACGCAGGTGCATATAAGTCTTGTTTGTATTGGTTGTGCCAGAGGCTTTTCCATAGTCAAAAACAAGGTCACTCCAGATGACATAGGAGCTGTTGTTATCGTACTGAGCTCTGAGCCCTGCTGAATAGTTATCTACATCACTATTCCCGCGTTTCGTCTCAAAGGAGCCCTTGAGTGTTCCACTAAAACCTACTTTTTTTCCGATCTCTGTTGGGGCGATGGTGATAACGGCAAAGAGATTGAGTGAGAGTAGTAACAGAAGTAGTGATTTCATAATTTTCCTAATATTTTTGTGAAATAATAGCATGAGAAAACTAAGACAATGCTATAATAACTTATGAATAAAAAAGAGCTTTATATAGGTGTGATGTCTGGGACAAGTTTGGACAGTGTGGATGTGGCACTCTGTGAGATAGATACAGAGTCGTGCATCTTAGTTCATTCAAAAGAGTATCCTTTTGATGAGAAACTAAAAGAGGAAATTTTGTCTGCTATCTCTGGATCTGTGACACTTGAGATAGTCGGGACTTTAGACCATAAACTTGGGTGTTTATTTTCAGAGGCTATTCTCTCTTTCCTCTCAGACTTTTCACTTAAAGCTGAAGATATAAATGCCATAGGAGTTCACGGGCAGACTCTATGGCATGCACCAGATAGCAAGAATCCTTTTTCTATGCAGCTAGGCGATGCAAGCATAGTTGTTTCAAAAACTGACATACAAACTATAGCTGACTTTCGCCGTATGGATATAGCCAACGGCGGACAAGGTGCTCCTTTTGCTCCTGCATTTCATCAGTTTCTTTTTGGAAATCTCAAGGGATTTAATGCGGTGGTAAATATTGGTGGTATGGCAAACATCACACTTCTTGGCAAAAAGCTCTTTGGCTGGGACTCTGGATGTGGAAATGTTCTGCTTGATTACTGGGTGAGAGAAAATGCTTATAAGCCTTATGATTATAATGGTGAGTTTGCTAAGAGTGGTGTTGTGAATGAAGATCTTTTAGAATTGATGCTAAGTGATGTATACTTTAAAAAAAGTGCTCCTAAGAGTACGGGAAGAGAGTACTTTAACTCGATGTGGTTAGAGGAAAAACTCTCAGCCTTTTCTCTTCTCAAAGTTGAGGATGTGCAAAGAACACTACTAGAACTTACAGCAAGAACTATAGCAGATGACCTTGAGGGTAAAAGAGTTGACAGACTTATAGTCTGTGGTGGCGGTGCGAAAAACCGCTTCTTGATGCAGCGTTTGGATATGCTCACCTCTTGCAGTGTCAAAAGTAGTGAGCATGTAGGAGTCGATGGTGATGCTCTTGAAGCTATGGCATTTGCATGGCTCGCTTATAAACGCAAGCATAGAGAAGAGGTAGATTTAAAATCTGTAACTGGTGCAAAAAAGAACTCACTTTTAGGAGCTATATATGGATAAACTCAAAAACTGGATAGCAAGTACACCTTATACCCACTACACACTCACAGTAGCAAGTGCCGATGCGAGTTTTCGTAAGTACTATCGTTTACGTGAGGCTCAAAAAAGTGTCATAGTGATGGATAGCTCTCTGGAGTTAGAGTCTTTGTCCTCTTTTTTGGATGTTACAAGGAGGCTACTTGATGCTGGTGTGAAAGCACCTAGAATTTTAGAGCAAAATGAAGAGCTTGGCTATCTTATTCTTGAAGACTTTGGAGAGAGACAACTCTTAGATGTTTTAGAGGCGTCAAACTTTAAACGCCACTACTCAAATGCAATAGATGAGATAGTGAAGATGCAAGATGCCTCTACTCTCGGTCTGCCTCTTTATAATAAAGCCTTTCTTCACTTTGAGATGGACTTGATGCAGGAGTGGTACTTAGAGAAGAAACTTAAGCTCACACTTTTACAAAGCCAAAAAGAGATCATTATAAAGAGTTTAGACTCTATCTCTGAAGTTGTACTATCTCAGCCTCAAGGGCTCTTTGTTCATAGAGACTACCACTCTCGAAATATTATGCTTACACAAAAAGATGAGATAGGAGTTATAGACTACCAAGATGCTATGAGTGGGGCTATCACTTACGACTTAGTTTCACTACTTAAAGACTGCTACATAGCATTTACTCGCGAAGATATAGAAAAACTAGCTCTTATATTTAGAGATAAGAAGTGCCCTGAAGTCTCTGATGCAATTTTTCTTAAGTGGTTTGACTTTATGGGGCTACAACGCCATATAAAAGTTCTCGGTGTCTTCTCGCGTTTATATCTGAGAGATGGCAAAGATGGCTACTTAAAAGATATTCCTTTAGTACTCAAGTACACTTTAGAGACTGCTTCGAGATATGAAGAGACACAAGCCTTAGCAAAACTTCTTAAAGAGCTTAGTAGATGAAGGCGATGATACTCGCAGCGGGTCGTGGGGAGAGAATGCGACCACTTACAGATACTCTTCCTAAGCCTCTCATAGAGGTACAAGGAAAACCACTGATAGTTTGGCACTTAGAGAAGTTGGCAAAAAATGGTTTTAAGGAGGTGGTGATAAATATTGCTCACTTAGGCTATAAGATACCAAAACTCTTAGGTGATGGCTCAAAGTGGGGTATAAAAATCACTTACTCTGATGAGCGAGAGAGTGGGGCACTCGAATCTGCTGGGGGTATAAAAAAAGCTCTACCTCTTCTAGGAGAGAAAGCTTTTTTAGTGGTCAATGGAGATGTGTTTTGTGAGTATGAGTTTGAGAGTTCATTTGAACTTGGTGAGAAAAAAGCACATCTTCTCTTAGTGCCAAATCCTCAGCATAATGAAAAAGGAGATTTTGGTTTAGAAGATACTTTTGTCACAAATGTATCTGAGCAGATGTACACTTTTTCAGGCATAGGCTACTACTCCCCCTCATTTTTTCAGAGCATATCAGAAGAGAAGAGTGGACTTGCTTCACATCTGAGAAAAGCTATAGAAAAAAAAGAGATAAGCGGGGAACTGTTTACTAAAATGTGGCACGATATAGGTACACAAGAGAGACTCCAAAAGGTAAATGATGAAATATAAAATTCTACTGTTCTTAGTATTTACAACACTACTCTCAGCAAAGTATATAAATTGTGATTTTAAAAATGAAAACTATACAGATGTATGTAAAAAAGTAGTTAAAGAGGGTGTGAGCTATAGGTATGCAAATCAATTTTTACTCTCCTACTTTAAGACACAAAAGTTTGATGAGATAAGCTGGACATATCTCCAACCAAGTAAGATAGAACACCATCGTATACAAGAGAGAAAAGCAAATAATGTTCTAGCCTCGTATGTTCCAAAAATGGTAGCAAACTTAAAAAAGTACAAAGATGTTTATACAGAGGCAGAGCTGAAATACGGGGTAAATCGAGAGATCATAGCAGCTATTTTACTCAAAGAAACAAAACTAGGAAAAATACATCCTACTCATGATGCTTTTATAGTCTTTAACACTATGGTGGTGAGAACAAAAGCTAAGACAGCTAGAGAGAAGTGGCTTCTTCGTATGGGTAAGTCAAATATGGTCGCTATTATAAAGCACTGCTATAAAGAGGGAGTACGGCCTTCGAAGTGTCATCTTCCCTCCTCTTATGCCGGAGCTGTAGGTATACCGCAGTTCATGCCAAGCAGTTTTGTCTATGCGAAGTCCTATAAGGGTAAAGTAGCTGATCTTACTAAGATGGAAGATGCCATACTCTCTGTTGCGAACTTTTTACATAAAAAAGCGAAGTTTGATATGCTTATAGATTGGGATAGTATGCCGGATATTCCTGCTATTGAGCAGGAGTGGTATGAGTATGCGTTTACAAATAAGGAGAGCTCTTTTGTTTATGTAACTGGGAAAAATGGTAAGCTCTTTCACTGCTACACTAAAGATAAACCAGAACTGCAAACCCTTAAAGAGTATGCGAAAAAGATCATGCGTTATAACAACTCATCAAACTACAGTGTAGGGGTAATGAGCCTTGCTTATCAGGCACACCAGCAGTTAAAAGCTAAGTAGCTACTGCTCAAGCATAAGCACAAGTTCGAGTGATCCACTCACATAGTTTGCCAAAAAGGCGATAGTCTCGAGATCATTGCTATGAAAATCACTACGGGATTTATTGAGTAGCTGGATGATGCCCATGACTTCGTGTTTTGAGTTAAAGATGGGAACAGTGAGAATGTTTTTTGTAGTGTAGCCACTTTTTTTGTCTATATGTGGTAAAAATCGCTCATCTTCATAAGGCTTATTGACTATCTGAGGCTTCTGTTTTAGGTAGGTATCTCCCACTATGCCAGAGTCTGATCCTATGACTATGCGCCCCATTCCATCACTAAGTTTTGTCCAGAGCATAGCATCCTCTTTGTCTACTATGAAAAGAGAACAGCGGTCAGCTCCAACGAGCCGTTTTGCCTCTTCTCCTATGAGTAGTAAAGCATTTTCACTTGTTTCTAAACTTGCCAACTCTTTTCCGAAATCTGCTATTTGATTAAATTTATCCATCTATTTTGTACTCTTTACTTCTCTATTTTTTGAAAGGTAGACATTTGTAAGTTCTAAAAATCCACTAATGTAGTGGGCAAAAAAGATCATAAACTTTACATCTTCATTATCAAAACCACCCTCTTTGTTAAGGAGTTGGAGTACTCCAAGTATCTCACGTTTTGAGCTAAAGATGGGGGCTGTGACTACACTTTTTGTTTTAAAACCTGTCTCTTTGTCTATGGTGGCTAAAAAATGAGGGTGAGAGTAAGGGTCATTTGTAATGATGGGCTTTTTCTCTTGAAGTGTAAACCCTACAAGTCCCTTGTCTGCACTAATAGTAATCCTCTCAACACCATCAGCAAGTGTACTCCAAAACTCTCCAGCCACTAGATCATAGATAAAGATAGAACAACGATGAGCACCTATAACATCTTTGGCATATTTAGAGATAAGAGGTAGACCCTCTTCTAGAGACTTTTTTTCGAGGAGCTCCCGTCCAAATTTTGCTAAGGTATGGTAAGTTTTTGCATATTTCATAGTCATTCTTCCAGTTAAAAGAGTTCTTTAAGGCATTGTATCAACAAAGCGTTTAGAAAACTATTAAGATTTTCAAGATATGATTGCATATAAAATTATAATCCAAGGAAAAGATATGCAAACAATAATATGGCACAACCCAAGATGTTCAAAGTCTCGTGAAGCAGTGAAGATAAGCCAAGAAGCTGGAGTAGAGAGTGAGATAGTAAAGTACTTAGAAGCAAACCCAAGAAAAGAGGAACTAAAAAAAGTTCTTAAGATGTTAGGTTTTAGTAGTGTAAGAGAGTGGATGCGCACTAAAGAAGATATCTATAAAGAGCTTGACCTTAAAAATGTTACAGATGAAGAGGCACTACTTGATGCAATGGTCGAACACCCGAAACTCATTGAGCGTCCAGTCATCATCAAAGGGGAGAAGGCGATTATTGGTCGTCCTACTTCTATCATTGAGGATTTTTTAAAGGGCGCTTAGCAAGATGAGTGCTGTAGTACTCATAAAGATCATAGAGGGAGATATACTCTTGTTTAGATTGTAAACTTCTTCGGATGAGCCTTATAAACTCTGCAAAACTTGCTTTTTGCATGCTCTCTTTTGCCTTATGAGTGAGATGTTTGCTTGTTTTATAGCTGAGGAGTCTACTTAGCTCTTTTACATCAAAAAAGTTTACTTTCATTGCGAGAGTTGTTTCTAAAAAGTGGATGATCTCCTCTTTCATCTTAACTCTCT
This sequence comes from Sulfurimonas sp., assembly GCA_027082875.1. GTDB lineage: Bacteria > Campylobacterota > Campylobacteria > Campylobacterales > Sulfurimonadaceae > Sulfurimonas. The sequence goes on from JALWTK010000014.1 coordinate 5,795, forward strand.
CTGGCTCTTTTAGAGAGGAGAAGTGTGCCTTAGTTGCATAAATCTCCTCTATATTTTCTGTCTCAAGCATAAAGCTCTTATCTACATCTTCTATAAAAGTTTTTACACATTGACTAGGCGAACCTCGCATAGCTATCTTTTTAGCGAAGGCACGTTTGTAGCTCTGTGATGTAGAGAGCCCTTGTGTCTCATTATATGTATCGAAGTCACTCACTATCATGATATTTGCATCTTCATCGAGCGTCTCTCTTACTGAGTCGAGTTTATAGAGCAGAGCGGTTACATCTAGGAGCTTAAGATACTTGCACTCTATCATGTGGAGGTGGTTGTTTTTCATGATGAGTATGTCATACTCATTCTCAAAGTAGATATCATCAGGGCGACTATCTTTGACCTTTACACCTAGTAAAATATCATCAAAATGGAGCTCTTTGATAAGGTTATACACATAGTACTCATATAAAAAACCTGTTGCCTTATGAAGTAGTGCATCATCAGACTCAGGGTCTTTGGTATAGAGAATTCTGTCAGCTTCGTACTTCTCAAAGAAGAGGTGAAGTGCTCTCTCATGTTTTAGAGCAAAGTCACTCTCTTGAGTGGAGAGGATCTCTATATCTTTGAGTAGCAGATGATCTCTAATAGGAATAGAACTCTGGAGCTTATGGTTCTTCATAGCATCTACTGTAAGAAGGTTATACTCATTATCATATCTATCGTAGGTGAGAATATTTGCACCCTTTGCTCGAAACTCATCAGAGAGAAGGACTCCGACATTTGCTAAGCCATCTGTGATGTTTATGTAGAGATCTTCATATCTACTCACATGCTTTGCTACAAGTTCATTGACCTGTGAGGCTACTTTGAAGTTATCCTCATCCATCTTTATCACAAAAGATTTTATATTTAGGTCATACTTTTTTATAAAAGCGAGTGTTCCGTTGATGATCTTTTGTGCAGAGACAACATCACCTTTATAGTCATCGTGAATGATGATATGTGTAGAAATTTTATCTCTAAACTCATAAAAAAGGGGAAGAACGGAGGAGTAAAAATCCCCTACAACTGAAACTAAAATCATCGTATTACTCTTTGAGTTTCTCTATACTCACCCCATTATCCTTGATAAACTTAGAGATAACAGCTGAGTGAGTGTGCTCGTACTCTTTTGCATAAACTATGCGTCTTATGCCACTTGCTATGACATTTTTACTACATTCACTACAGGGTTCTAGTGTTACATAGATAGTAGCTCCCTCTATGCTTATTCCCTCGCGAGCTGCCCAGATGATGGCGTTCATCTCTGCATGGATCTCATAGGTCTTACTCCACTCATGATGCTCTGGTGTATACTCGTTGTTCCAGTGTTCACGGCAGTTTGTAAAACCTGGAGGTGTTCCGTTGTAGCCTGTGCTGAGGATACGACCATCTTTGACTATAACTGCACCGACTTGTTTAGAGACACAGCTTGATGCAGAAGCTATCTCTGTTGCAATGTTGATGAAGTTTACATCTGAGAGCATTACTTTACTTCTCTTATAACATTGATATCTGCATTATGTTTGAGTCTTGCGAAGTAGTCACTGAGTACCTGCTCTCTCTGCTCTTGCATTATAGAGTTTATTATCTGGTTACGAACAGATTGTAGACCACCCTCTTTAGCAGACTTCTTCTCTTTAATGTAAAAGCTCATAAATCCACCCTTACCATTTGGTATTACATTTGTAAAACTACTTATCTCTGTTCTCTCTAGAAGTTGTGCAAGTTCAGGGGAAATTTTATCATAAGGTAAAACTTGTTCATTTGTTTGAATATCCGGAGAGTAAAACATAGGGTTGTCTACTTTGGTCTGCAATGCATTTCTATTTTTGGAGTCATAGATGATGACAGTAAAGGCAGAAGGATGTTTATAGTTGTCTTTATGCAGATCATAGTACTCTTTTATCTCCTCTTCGCTTGGTTCACTCAGTGAGGAGTATGCTATGGCTTGGTAGAGTTTTTGAGAGAGTAGTTTTTGCTTTATCTTCTTTTTTAGATCGGTGGAACAGAGTCCATTTGAATCACGAACAGCATCATAAAACTCACTGATATTCATGTGGTTGCGAGAAGCCATTTTCTTGATATCATCATAAACTTCGCTACTACTCACTGTGATTTTTCTCTCTTGGATCTCAAGTTCCTCAAGTTTCTGACGAATAAGAATATCTTCCGCTTTTTTTTCATCAACATGAGCCTCTTTCATCGTCTGTTTTATCTCATAAAGAGTGATAGCCTTGTCTTTAACAACGATAGCCACACCATCATAAACTGCAGCACTGAGAAGGGTAGAAAGAAGAAGTGTAAAAAGAAGTTTGTACATAAAAATCCCATTGTTTAAATTAAGATCTGTATTTTACCCCTTTTTAACCAACAATAGCCTAAAATTCCATTACTTAAACTAAAGGCTTTTACATGGTTGTTACTCGTTTCGCTCCTTCTCCTACTGGATATCTTCACATCGGTGGTCTTAGAACCGCTCTTTTTTCTTACCTCTGGGCTAAAAAAAATGGGGGTAAATTTGTACTTCGCATAGAAGATACAGATAAGGCTCGTAACTCAGAAGAAGCAACTCAGGCTATTTTAAACGCTTTTGAGTGGTTAGGACTTGAGGCTGATGGTGAGATAACTTACCAGAGCCAACGCGATGAGATATATGCGAAGTATATCAAGCAACTTCTTGCTGAAGGCAAAGCTTACAAATGTTACATGAGCAAAGAAGAACTCACAGAGCTTCGTGAAACACAGATGGCAAATAAAGAGAGAACTATGTATGATGGTCGTTATCGTGATTTCGATGGTACTCCTCCTGAAGGTGTAGAGCCCGTTATCCGTATAAAGAGTCCTCAAAGTGGTGAGATACTTGTTAAAGATGGTGTTAAAGGAACTATTAGCTTCCAAGCTGAAGATATCTTAGATGACTTTGTTATCGCCCGCGGGGATGGCACTCCTACTTATAACTTTGTAGTGGCTATAGATGACCATCTTATGGGGATAAACGAAGTTATCCGTGGAGATGACCACCTCTCTAACACTCCTAAGCAGATAGTTGTTTATGAGGCACTTGGATTTGATATTCCTGCATTTTATCATGTACCAATGATTCACAACTCTAAGGGCAAAAAACTCTCTAAACGCGATGGTGCTACTGATGTTATGGCTTATAAAGAGATGGGCTACACTCCTCAAGCACTCCTTAACTTTCTTGTGCGTTTAGGGTGGTCTCATGGAGATCAAGAGATCTTCTCATTCCAAGAGATGATAGAGCTCTTTGACCCTAAAGACATCAACAAGTCTGCAAGTATTTATAATACTGAAAAGCTTGACTGGCTCAACTC
>JALWTK010000015.1 GCA_027082875.1 Sulfurimonas sp.
TGACTTCAGCAAAACACTTCTCATGATCACTCACTTGATAGATGTAGATAGACTTCTTCTTCCCATCTTTCATACCAGTAGCCACGATTCCGATATTTGTTTTTCCCTTAGTTCTTGAACCAAGAGAAGCTGGGTCAGGGAGAAGAGTCTTTAAAAACTCCATAGGGACTATTTTCATACCCTTATGTTCTACCTCTTTGATGCCAAGCATACCTACATTTTCAAGGCACTTCATATGTGTCAGGTAACTCTCGCCAAATGTCATAAAAAAACGGATGCGTTTAAGCCCCTTGATATGCTTTACTAAAGACTCCATCTCTTCATGGTAGAGAAGATAACTATCTTTTTTTCCAACTTCTGGATAGTCCCAAACCATCTTTATCTCCATAGGCTCCGTTTCTATCCACTTGCCCTCTTCCCAGTAGCGACCATTTGCCGAGACTTCACGAAGATTTATCTCAGGGTTGAAGTTTGTAGCAAAAGCATAGCCGTGATCTCCTGCATTACAGTCAAGTATATCTATAGTCTCTATAGTGTCGAAGTAATGTTTTTGAGCATAAGCACAAAAGACATTTGTCACCCCAGGATCAAAACCACTTCCAAGTAGTCCCATCACTCCAGCCTTTTTAAACGCAGCATCTCGCTCCCACTGTAGCTTATACTCAAACTTAGCCTCATCAGGGTGCTCGTAGTTTGCAGTATCAAGGTATGGCGTCCCAGTAGCTATACAAGCGTCCATTATAGTAAGGTCTTGATAAGGAAGAGCTACATTTATCACGATGTCTGCGTTTATAGCTTTTATAAGTTCTATGAGTGCCTCTGTATCATCAGCATCTACTACTCTAGTCTCTATATCTGCCTCAGGAAGTTCACTCTTTATCTCTTCACATCGACCTATCGTTCGACTAGCTAAGACTATCTTACCAAATACTTCTGCATTCTGCACACATTTATGTACTACAACGCGACCAACGCCACCCGCTCCAATTATTAAAGTTGTTTTTTTACGACTCGGCATTTAGTGCCTCCTTGCATTGAATTTTTAGAAGTGCTAACAAATGGCACTTTCCACTTTGAGTTCTCATCATTAAAATTTTTCTCCTAAGTAAAGATAAGCGCTATTTTGCCCATCAGCGGCATAGCCATAAGCAAGATAGAAGGGTCCAAGAAAAGTATCTGCTGCCAGATAAATAGAAGCAGATTTTTTCAAGGTACTATAGTCAATAGTAACACCATTATCCCAAGTATCTCCAATTTCTAAAGAAAAACCTGCATATAATGGTGCATTAAGTGTACCAAAAAAACCTCCATCTTTTATCTCATAGGAGTAACGAAGTACTCCTAACACCATATTATCCCCATTTGTTGAGTATGGTACATATCCAGAGAGATTAAAAAGTCCTCCAAGTGTAAATGTTCCAGCTAATCTTGGTACTGAACTTCGTTTATAAGTATTTCCATATTTACCATAAAAGGTAATATTATTTGAGTAAAACTTCAAAGGTTTCTCTATATCTACATATATCTGCTCATAATCGTAGTCACTCCCAAGTGCTACCATCTCTTTTATCCAGCGGATTTCCCCGAAAAGACCACTTGTAGGAAAGTTGACATTATCAAGGTTATCCATCTTAGCTACAACTTGCAATGGACGTGCATCATAATTCAAGTCTATATTTTTCAATAACACTATAGACTGTTGCCCTGGCAAAGGAACGGGATAACTCTTAATCGTAACATTATCTTTATATGCCGAGAGACTCATTTCTATCTCATAGTCAGTACTAAAATGTGCACCAATGGCAAAAGATCCTCCATATCGTCCAGACTGCATTTCATGGTTCCCTTCTAATGTTTCATCAAGCAAGGTTAGCGGAAATATATCATCAACAACTGAATATTCTAAAGAGGGTTTAATATAATATCTCTGCATAGTGTCTAGTGGCTGAAACAACTCTGTCCTTGCTTTTTTATAACGCCCTATCTCAAAGTCACTTCTCCACTCTCCACCATAAGAATTGAGTCCAAACATTGTATATCCAAGCTTAAGTGAGTATGCAGAGTGCCCGCTAAAATCATCTTCTAATCCAATAGATAGGCGAACCTCTCCATGATTATCCCAACTTGGAACAGTTGTAATGATAAGTATGTTTTTTCCATTATTTTCGTTTATCCTGTAATCTACACTATCAAAAATCATCATATTATAGAGATGGATTAGATCTTCTCTTAGTTGGACAAGATCAAGTGCTTCTCCAGTTTTTTGGTGAATACGATTTCTTATGGAGGTATTGGAGAGATAAGTTGGGTTGTCTATTACAATCTTATCTATAATCGGTGCTTTAAATGTATGTTTTTTTCTATGTATTTGAACATATTTTTTATACTCTACATCACTAAGACTAAGTTTACAAAGAGCAGAGAGTTTTTGTTTTGCTGCTTTGCTTCCAGTTGCAATAATCTCTTTATATTTATGAGCATCTAGCCCACCATATCCTGTGAGGTCAGGAGTGATTAAAATATCTTTTTTAGAGAGTGTTTCTATAGACTCATTAGCATTTTTTCGCATTAAAATATTTACAAGTTGTCCCATAACAACAAAATAAGAATTTACATCAAGTTTATCTGAAAAATTTTCACTTACATCCACCGCTATTATGATATCTGCACCCATCTCTTGTGCTATATTTATAGGGATATTATCACTCACTCCCCCATCAACTAAATCTATACCATTGATGTTGATAGGCTGAAAACCTCCAGGAATAGCACTAGAAGCATAGATAGCTTTTGCAAGATTCCCAGACTTTAGCACTACAGTATCACCATTTTTGATGTTAGTTGCCACTGCACGAAAAGGGATACTTAACTTATCGAAGTCGTGAATATCTTGTACATTTTGTGTGAGTTCCATAAACTGCAGAAGCATAGGTTGGCGTTTGAGAACACCTGTGGGAAGAACAAGTTCATTTTCAGCATTTATTCCTAAACCTACACGTCCTTGATATGTATAGTCTAAATCCTTTTTTCTCATCGGAGTATCTGCTCTATCGAAGTTAGAACGGATATACTTCTCCCAGTCTGTAGTTTCAAGCATAGTACCTATCTCATCAGGACTCATTCCAGAAGCATAAAGTCCGCCTACAAAGGAACCCATACTTGTTCCAATAATCATATCAATGGGAACATGGTTCTCTTCTAAAATTTTCAGTACTCCAACATGAGCCCCACCCCTTGCACCCCCACCACTAAGGACTAAGGCTATCTTTGGTCTCTGCTCAGCCATAAGTGTGCTTAGAAAAAGTACAAGTAGTAATACCGTTTTCATACCAATTTAAACGCCACAGCTAAAACACTCAGCCAAATCATTATCATAACTATAAGGCTAAGTAGCACCATAGTTGCACCCACATCTTTAGCCTGTTTTGCAAGTATATGGTAGTCAGTTGTCACAAGGTCGACTACTCTTTCAATAGCAGAATTAGCCACTTCAGCTAATATTGGAATAAAAAGAGATAAAAAAAGTATGCTTGAGTATCCGAAACTTATAGGTAAGTTCCATGCAACTAAACCTAAAACAAAAAGCATTAAGAGTTGCCACTTAAAAGAGGTCTCATTTTTGACTATATCAACAAAGCCTTCTACAGCATACATTCCATTTCTAAAAAGATTATGTTTTGGTTTATTTAGTTTCATATTTTTCCTTCATATTTTGAATAACGTTTTCTAACTCTTGGGCTGTTGTCTCTTTTGGAAGTGCAACACCGTAGTAAACACTAATAGCTCTGCGTTTATAAAAAGATTTCTTACTCTTTTTATATTTTGCAAAACTACTCCCAAATATTCCATCTATAAAAACAGGGATAATGACACCATCATAATTAGGCTTTATAAGCTCATACCCACGATGAAAACTATTGAGCTCTCCATCTGTACTAATTTTTCCTTCAGGAAATATTCCTACTATATGACCTATATTGAGTCTCTTTTGTGCTTCTCGCCAAGCATCCTTACTCGCTTTAGCTGAAACTGGAATAGTTTCACCCTTTTTGAAAAAAGCATGAAACCCAAACCATTGATAAATATCTTTATCCATCATATAATTTATATGGCGTTTAAGGGGTAACTGCAGAAGTATCCAATCTAGCCAACTCACATGATTACTAAGCAGAAGAACTGCTCCCTCTTTTGGGATATTTTCTAAACCATGGTAAGTATAAGTATGTCGTAAACTTCCAAAGATACCCATAACTGCCCAAAAAGTATCTACAAGGTAGCGTTTGAGTGTGATATAGCTTAAAAAGATTCCTACTAATCCCATAAGATAAAAGAGTAGTTCTGTATTCATTCCGTAGTATGCAAAGAGTGTTGTTAGTGCTAAAAATGTGAACATAAAAATGTTTTGTATAAAGTTATTCCCTGCTAAAATAGTCCCTAAATGTACACGAGAAGCAAGATACTGAATCCGAGCATTAAGCGGTACCATAAGAAAACCTGAGAAGATTCCAAAGAGTGAGAAGAGAATAGCCATAAGAGAAAGAGAGTGTACAAAAGGCACCCCAAATACAATAAGTGTCATACCAAAAGCACCAATCCCAACAAATCCCATGTTTATAAAATATTGAGAATAACGAGATGCCATAATAGACCCAACAATTATACCAATCCCTGCCAATGCCATAACGCCCTGCACAAAAATAGTATTTGTCACCCCTAATTCACTTTTAGCATACTCACCAAAAATTGCTAGAACAACTTGAGAGATGGACCAAAAAAGACTCAGTGCAATAATCGCTTCAAATATCTCTCTTTTACGGGTAACCGTTTTAAGATTTTTACGAAGATAAGCACCACTAAAATAGCGTTTAAGGTGAAAATAGCGTTTACTTGCCTCTTTCATTTTGTTTGGAAGTTTTGAAGCAAAAAACCACTCTATTATAGAGCTACCAACTAAGAGCCAACCAAGAGGAGCAATAGCTTGGAGTATCTCTTTTTCACTTGTAAGTGTATCACTATACATTCCTTCAAAAAGTACAGTATAAAAGATGATACCACCAAGAATAGCTACTGTAGTTGTTGCCTGAATAGCCGCATTTCCACTACTGATGTACTTCGTACCTACTAACTCTTTTATATAACCATACTTTGCAGGACCATAGATGGCACTTTGAAGAGCGAGTAAAAAAGTCATAGCAAACGCGAAAAGAAAGAGTCCATGATAGTAGGCATAGGTAATACCTAGGGTAATTACAACAGCAAAAACAGCAGAGTATTCCATAATCTTGTTCTTAGGAAATCTATCTGCTAAAAATCCTGAAGGAGAAAACACTAGGATAAAAGGAAGTAATATAAGAGCATTTACTATAGCAGTTAAAACTACCTGCATATTCCCATCATATACTTTAAAGATAGTATTTTGGATAATAATCTTATGCCCTAAGTCGGTAAAGGCATTGAGAAATATTACGGTAATATAATTGATTACACCTACTATTTTATACATTTACTCTTCTAGTTCTGAAGCTAAAACTGTACTCCAACCTTCATAAAAACCTTGATGCTTCTTAATGATCTCAAAAAGCTTAGAGAGCTCTTCTTGTAGAGTTTTTCTTGTAACATTGTGCTCTTTTACAAGGGCTATACCATGTTCAAACTCTTCACTACTTATTTCATCTTTAAGAGTGTAGCCCTCAATATCTAAAGTATTTATAAATCTATTTTTTTGTGTAGGAAGCTCAAATGAGATATAGTGTTCTACAGGGCGAACAACTTCAAGATCATCATCTTCCTCTTCTAACATAAATATAATCTTCTCACTCTCTATATGACAGAGTTCAAGTTCACTTGGTTTAAGATTTTTATAGTGAAAATCCCATTTAGTATCACGAACAACACTACTCTCATAGACATAGTGGCTAGGAGAGAGTATCTTTGTAACAATAGCATCTAAATCTTTTGAATCATTTGCATAGAAGTAGATCTCACTCCAACCATCAACGATACGCATACCTACATACTTTGTACGATCTTCATGTTCTAATGCAATAATAAGTGCTTCTTTAGTTTCAAGAAACTCTTCAAAACTCTCATTCGCCTCATCAGAACCATCAAACTTAATAAAGACACTAAATAACCATGGATTGTCGCTACTATAAGCAAAAGCATTCATATCAACTTCTAAATGGACAACACTATTTTCTTCATTTCTTGTAAATAATTCTCTCATATTCTCTCTTTAAGTAAAATTGGCATACATTTTATAATTAGATTATATCAAATTTTACTTTGAATTTAGAAAGTCAAATCGAGTTAAAACAGATTTAATACTTATATGACTATAATTAAGGATAATCACTTCGAATAGGTAGGCAGATATGTTTAAAAAAACTTTAGTAATAGATACGGATACAGCATTTACAGATGTGCTTAAAGAGAATATCACAAAACAGATCAATACCCAAACTACTATAGTCAATAACTTTGATAGTGAAGTAGAAGAGTTATACTCTTATAACTTATATATTATTCGACTTCATGAAAAGACAGCAAAGCGAATAAAACAACTCGCCGATGAAGATAAGTTTATCATCCTAATTACAGATCAGGACAATAAAGGAGTTCGTAAAAAAATACTCTCTCTTCATGTTTCTGACTATGTTGTTACAAATTCTGTAGCTTCTGCAAAATTTGTCGCTAAGGTAGCAAAACGCTTACACGACAATGCGAAAAAAACTGTACTTGTTGTTGATGACTCGAAGGTTGTTCTTAGTCAGATATCTATGTTACTAGAGACACAAAATATTAATTACATTTTGTGTAATAACGGACAAGAAGCTTGGGATATATTAAATGCCAAGAATGCTAAAAAAATAGATATTGTTGTAACAGACTATGAAATGCCAATCATGGATGGATATAACCTTGTGAAGAAAGTACGAACACTCTACTCCTTTGAAGAGCTTCCTATGCTTGTGCTCTCTGGAACTGAAGACACTTATATGATAAGCCGTTTTTTAAAAGTTGGGGCAAATGACTACATCACTAAACCCTTTATTAACGAAGAGTTTATTGGACGTGTCAATAATGCTCTCTTAATCGTCAATATGTTTAATGAGATAAAAAATATGGCAATGACTGACCATCTTACTGGTTTACATAATCGTGTCTATTTTTATGAAACAGCTACAAAGGTACTCGATATAGCTAATCGGGCGAAACATCCCTCAGCGGTTGCTATGATAGACATTGACAACTTTAAGAGTGTCAACGATACTTACGGACATGAGGTAGGAGACCAAGCACTTATCCATGTTGGGAAGATTATGCAAAAAACACTTCGTCGATCGGATATACTTGTGCGTTTTGGTGGAGAGGAGTTTGTCATACTTCTTCCAAACTGTCCACATGACCAAGCAATGAAAATAATGCAAAAGCTCTGTGCTTTTGTAGCAAAATCTGAACTCAATATTGGTAATGACACTGTACTTAAGATAACAGTGTCAGTAGGTGTTACTTCCAAACCTCTTGATGCTGATGCTATGATAGAACAGGCTGACAAATACATGTACACAGCAAAACAGAGTGGGAAAAATCAGGTTTATTCAGAAGAATAAGTCCTACTTTTCCCTCTTTCACACTAAAATCACACTTTATACTGATAATTATTCTCAAAACTATTGACATTTAGAATAAACTTTACTATACTTCTACCATAACTTGATTATGATAACAGATATTATAATCATAACTAAATAATATATAGGAAATAATAAATGAAAAACACAAAATTATCTCTAGCCTTAGCTGGACTCTTAGCACTTAGTACTTCATCTTTTGCAGATGATACAGCAGACATTGCAGAACTTAAACAGCAAGTTAAAGATCTTCAGGAAATGACACAAACTCTTACAGATGAGACTAGTGACTTACAAACTGGTTTTAACTATACAACTGTTGATGTAAATAAAAGATACAAAGGTTTAGGACCAGCAGCTTCTAAAGTTTACTACTCAAAGTCTCCACTAAGTATTGGTGGTTATGGTGAGATGTATGTATCTAGCACTAAAAATGAAGATGGTTCTAGCAGTTCTCAAACACAGGTTAAAAGATTTATCACATATTTTGGATATAAATTTTCTGATAGCATTGTGCTTAACAGTGAAATAGAATATGAGGGTGGAGGAGTAACTGCTAGTGGAAATGGAGATGAAGTAAAAGTAGAATTTCTTTACATTGACTTTATGCAAAACAAAAACTTCAATGTACGTTTAGGTAACTTCCTCGTGCCAATGGGTCTTACAAATGAGCAGCATGAGCCTACCCTCTTTACAACGGTACAGCGTCCCTCAACTGCTAAATATATTATACCTTCAACATGGAATGAATCTGGAGTGATGGTCTATGGTGAAATAGCAGATGGTTTTGAGTATAAAGTATCTTCTATAGTGGCACTTCAGACATCTGCAAGTGGAGATAAATGGGTTAGAGATGGTCGTGGTGGTTCTTTTGTAGTTACAAACCCTTCACTAGCATTTACAGGTCGTCTTGACTATACTGGTCTTAATGGTCTTTTAGTAGGTGCCTCTGCATACTATGCACCTTCTGCAAGTGTAACAAACACATCTGAGACTACAGATATTTTCATGTTTGATGCGCATCTTGACTATAAGGTAAAAGGCTTTAGAGCCTATGGTGTATATACACAAACATCTCGTACAAATGCGGACAAAATTGCCACACTTGCAGTACCTGCGGCGGAGAAAGCAAATGGTGGCTACTTAAACCTTAGTTATGATGTTTTAACATTGACTTCACTAGAGTATAAGATGCCTCTTTTTGTACAGTATGAATCACTCAATGCTCAAGCCTCAGTTGTTGATACTTTAGGCAATAGTGTAACTGGTAATGCCACAAACACAACAACTATTGGTGCAAACTTTTTTCCACATGAACAAGTAGTACTCAAAGTAGATTATGCCATGTCAACTCAAGCAGATACAATCAGTGCCTCTTTAGGATTTATATTTTAATCATGAAAACACAATTTTTATTTCTCCTTCTTTTTACACTCACTGCACTCCAAGCACAGGTTCTTATAAATCCTATAGAGGCGATGCAAGAAGCATACGACATAAACGCCACTGTCACAAAGAAAAATGTTCTGCTCTCAAAAAAAAGAGTTGCAAACATTCAAAAAAGTGCCAAAATAAAACTCAAGACAAAAATCTACAGAATATTTACAGCCAAAAAAGATGACAAGGTTTTAGGCTATGGTGTTTTAGTTAGTAAAAAAGTACGCTCTAAGAATGCAGTGGTTCTATACTTCATAAAAGATGCCCAGCTCCAAGGCATAGAAGTTATCGCGTTTAATGAAGCGATGGAGTATATCCCTACAAAAAGATGGAACGAACAGTTTGAGCAGATACCTACAAGTAAGATGCTCCAACTTAATCGTGACATACCAAGTATCTCTGGTGCAACTATGAGTGCTAGAAGTGTTGTAGAGGGCTCTCGTATCGCCTTTGGTGTATATAACGAACTTCTTGGAGGAAAATAGCCTTGCGTTTTACTCTTATAAAGGACATAAAACAAGATAGAGCTATGAAGCCTCTTCTCAACGGTCTTTTAACATTTATGTTGCTCTACCTTCTAGCAGATATATATGTCACGAAGATGACACTCGGACTCTTTTCTGGAGCGATTAGCGAGACACTCTTTGGCAATATGGAGGAATTTATAGATCCTATGGATAGCGGTGTCTTTTTAGAGTACATCCATGGACAGATATTTTTTATGATGATGATTTTATTGACACTGAGTGCAGTTTATGCAAGACTCTGCTCTAAAAAGAACTACTCTATGGTACTTATCAACACCCTAATGATTTCTGCCCTACTCTCACTCATCACTCTAGCACTCACATATTTTTTTAATGCAAACTTTTTAAATCTTTACATAGTGACTTACTTTCTCTGGCACTCTGTCGCGTTTGTTATGACAACACATGCTCTTTGGAACCTAAACCATGACTCAAGCATATAAGTACTCTATACTCTACTTCTTACTTTTTAGTATCCTGCTTTTAGGAAGCTCCTTTATGCTCTTTGAGGAGAAGATAGGTTTGAGTGTAGCGAATGTTTTGGAGTACTATCAAGGTAATGAAGAGAAGTTTATCATGGCGAAGTCAAATGCAGGGATACTCAAGGTCATCCTCCCACACATCTTCGCATTTGGACTCTTTATCATGGTTGTGCAGCACTTTTTACTTTTCACAGGCTATAAAAAAAGTAAGCAGTTTTTAGTGCTTATTTATGCAAGTTTTACTACTGCATTTTTAGAGCTTGTAAGCCCTTTTTTCATACTCCAAGGTTTTGAAGTTTTTGCTTATGTGAAGCTCATCTCTTTTGGACTTTTAGAGTTTTTACTACTCTATACTTTTGCTCTACTCTTTCGCTGTATCATTCCTAGACTCTAAAATTATTCTAGGATTAAGTTTTCTAAAGAGGTAAAGAGTTGATTACTCGCCTCTTCCATAATCTTAAAATTTTCAATAATAGTATGAATATTCTCTTTATTATATACAGTTTCATTTCGGACATAAGACATATTTTTCATCACAGAGTCATGAAGTGTTTTATGAGGTTGTTCTATCTGCTTATATGATGGTTTACTTCCAAAAGCTTCTCGACCTTCGCCAACATACCATTTTCCAAAACGGCAGGAATGATGATCTACCACCTCACCCTCACAAGTTTCGTTTATAACAGCAGAGTAAGCATGAGACTTAAACACGATATGGTCGATCTTAGCGATCGAGACTAAGAAAATATTGTCAATGAGTTTTGCACTCTCTAAAGACTCTTCAGCCATATCATTAAATGTTCTTAAGGCAGTATCTAAAGTTCCCATCTGCTCATTTGAATCATTCGCAATCTTTGTCATATTTTCTGACTCTTCTTGAATACTGACAGTCTCTTGCTGTAGGCTTGAGATAGTGATAGATATCTCACTCGTTGCTTTAGCTGTTCTCTCTGCTAGTTTTCGGACTTCATCTGCCACAACAGCAAAGCCACGACCATGCTCACCTGCACGAGCTGCTTCTATGGCCGCATTCAATGCGAGTAAGTTTGTCTGCTCAGCGATATCTTTGATGAGATCAGCAACGGTAGATATTTCTTGAGACTGTGTACTTAGGGCGTCTATACCTTCCGCCGTTTTAGAGATACTCTCTGTGAGTTGCTCAAAGTTACTTTGCACTACATCTACTGACTCCAAACTCTCTAGCGATGCCTTACTTGTTTCTATAGATGTACTTACTATTTTTTTTGTAACTTTATTACCATTTTCTATATCTCGTTTAATCTGAAGTACACCACCCATACTTCCACCACCAATATGGTTAAAAGCACTACTGAGTTCTCCTTGGATCTTTATCTTTACACCAGACTTTACACCTTCTATAGCATCATTTAAGGGCTCAATATTACTCGCAAATGTTCCCTTAAAACCCTCTTCAAAAAGAGTAGCACTTCTATCTCCATCAGCAGAAAGGCTCATAGCTGTTGAGGTGTCTCGCATAAGAGCTTCCATCTGATCAAGAAGATTATTGTAACTCCATGCTATGTTTGAGTACTTAGAATCTTTTGGAATATTCGTAATTCTATTTTCAATATTTCCAGAAGCACCTTCACTCATTGTTGTATTAATTTTTTCTAGTAATTCGGACTCTGCTTGTGACTCACTTTTGAAGACTGATAATAAACTCATCGTAACTCACCCCTTTTTCATCTAGTATAGTAGTTAAATATTTAGCAGATTGCTCAACTCCAGAGGAATTTTCAATGCGTAAAAGTTCTTTGTAAAGAGCTTCAATAGTCTCTATACCTTTTTTAGAAGGTTTTCTTCTTACTGAAAAATAACCTACGATATTATTATTTTTATCAAAAGATGCAGTTACATTGGCAAATACCCAGTAGTAGTCACCATTTTTAGTTCTATTTTTTACATATGCATTGATAAATTTTTTTGCTTGTATTCGTTCCCAAAGAAGTTTAAATATTATCTTCGGCATATCCTTATGTCGTAAAATATTATGTGGTGCATTTAAAAGTTCATGTTCAGAATAACCAGACATCTCAATAAAATACTCATTACCGTAAGTTATTTTCCCTTTTAAATCAGTTTTTGAGACGATCAAATCATCACTTTTCATGACTATTTCCATCAAAATCCTTCTTTATTTAATTTATTTTAACTTATATAAACCTGTTATGTCATTATAGCAGTTATTTAGTAAATAACTTTATATTTCTGCTAATAATCTTTTTCCTATCACTTTGTAAAACTACATAAGCTAAATCAAGCGAATCTAAAAAAGTATATGCCTTTTTCTTAGGCATAACACTTGCAGCTGTTGCATAAGCATCTAGGTCTGCATTTGGAAGATGTGAAATAAGGCTAATTGAGATAAAGTTATTTTGTGAGTGTTTTGTTTTTGGATTTATGAGGTGGTTATTTTTTTTACTTTTTACATAGCGGTTGTAGTTCCCACTCGTACTTATGCCCATATCTGGCTCTTTAGTGGTAAAGCTCAAGAGTGGTGTGTTGAAGAGAGGATTATATATCTCAATAGGGCAAGTACCTAAACAGCGAATATCCCCACTCGCAGCTACTCTCGCATTTATACCCTTCTCTCTAAAATACTCAGCCACCTTATCTACTCCAAACCCCTTGCCCATACCACCAAGGTCTATCTCTATACCCTTTTGTAGAGTCGCTGAGAGAGTGTTAAAACTCAATCCATCAAGGCTAGTTATACTATGCTCAAGCTCAAAAGAAGAAGGTACTCGCTCATCCTCACCAAATCTGTACAAACCCTTAGTAATACTCCCAATGGCGATGTCAAAGTAGCCATCACTCTCTTTATAGTAGCGTTTACTCAAACACAGTGCTTCATAAGTATAGGGATAAATGAGACTCTCACCATCACGATTAAGTCTATAAATAGGAGAGTTTTTATCATAAGAGGATATTGCTTTTTCCACTTGCTTTATGATGTTAAATGCGGGTTTGAAATATTTTTTGTCAGTTTGAGGGAGTGTAATAGTAACAAAGGTACCCATAAGCACCTGAGTTCTGCTTGTAGTCTCTGCACTCAGAAATGCTACAAACGCGAGAAGAGAGAAAAGGAGTTTCAAAAACTTAGATCTCTATAACTTCTTTAACCTCTAAACCAAAACCACTTAGCCCTACTAAATCTACTTTTTTCGTAGAAGTAAGAAGATTCATCTGTGAGATACCAAAAGACTTGATAATCTGTGCACCAATTCCAAACTCTTTAGGAGCTGCATTATCTTGGTGCTCAGTTTTATTTATAAAGACTAAAAGACCACTGTTTTGCTTGAGATACTCTATAGAAGTTACAAGGTTATTATATTTTTTTTGATTTAACAGAAGGTCGATATCTGACATAACATTATGCACACGTACATTAGAAACCTCTCCTGTAGAGTAAAACTCTATAGCTGTATGCTCTATCCCATCATGGTCACTAAAAGTATGTTGTTTTACCTTCACACCAAAGAACTCTATCTCTTCTTCATTTTTCTTTTGAACAAGAGACTCATTTGCAAGTCTATACTCAACGATGTCGGAGATAAAAACAGTCTTAAGGTTATGCTTTTCACCAAAGATATCAAGATCATCACGACGTGCCATCGTTCCATCTTCTTTTATGATTTCGCAGATAACACCTGCTTCACTTAGCCCTGCTAAACGGCAGATATCTACACTCCCCTCAGTATGCCCAGTACGGATAAGAGTCCCTCCATCTTTAGCTATAAGAGGAAAGATATGCCCAGGTTTAACAAGCTCATCTGCCTTAGCTATGGGGTTAGCAAGGATTTTAATAGTATCATCACGCTCACCTGCTGAGATACCTGTTAATGCATCTTTAGCATCCACAGAGACTGTAAATGCAGTCTCATAAGAAGAGGTATTTGAGCTTACCATAGGGTTAAGCTCTAATTTTGTTGCGATCTGTTTAGAGAGGGCTACACAGATAAGTCCCTTAGCATTTGTTGCCATAAAGTTTACATGCTGAGGAGAGCTAAATGCTGCAGCATAAACAAGGTCACCTTCGTTTTCTCTATCTTCATCATCTATCATGATGATCATATTGCCTTTTTTAATCTCTTCAATCGCTTGTGTTACTCTCTGTATAGATGTCATAAATTCTCTTTTAGTATTTGTTTATTTTGTGCATTATAGTCAAATCTTCATTAAAAAAAGGTTCATCATTTAGCATAAGTTTTTTTCTAAAATAAGAAATTTACAAAGAAATAGAAAAAGCCTTGACAAAGAAAACAAAAGAGACTATAATTCCGGCAAGAAAAGACAGTAAGTCATTTCAAAGTGTCGCGGAATAGAGCAGTTCGGTAGCTCGTCGGGCTCATAACCCGAAGGTCGCAAGTTCAAATCTTGCTTCCGCAACCAATCACAAACAACCTCCATAACGAACTTTCTAGTATTAAAATTCTATAAATATGTAATTTTTTCTACCTGCCACATAATTTGCCACACAAAGTTACGAAGAACTACCTCCATCATAATCCCCATAACCACTTTTCATCTGTGCACGCTTTGCTAATATCTGTACACTCTGAGTAATCTCTTCATCAGCTATGTTGTAGTGCTCATGTAACTTCTCTAGTGATTCATCTATCTTAGCCGCGAAATTTTCACTTAGAGTATCTATCTTTTGAGACATCTCTAAGACTTGTTCATCTTTACTCTGTGCTAAATCTTTTGAGATAAGAGAGAGTTGAGACTGTGACTTTACATAGTCTGACTTTACTATCTCTACATCATGAATAATCTCTTGAAGCATTGTATAGACATCATATAGATCACTATTTTGTAGCTGAAGCTCCTGCATCTTATTTGAAGAGAGTACCATCTGCTTCATAATCATTTCACTTTGTGTTTTGATAGCTTCTAATCTCGTCTCACCTTCTTGTAGTGATGTTCGTATACTCTCAGTATGAGCCTTAAGAGTCAGAACCTGTGACTCAAAAGCTTTTGTAACACCTGATAGTTGTTGTAGTGTTTTGTCTGTGATACTTTTTGCTATCTCATCAGAAATAGTTTTCATGCCATTAAGCTTTACTGTTAACTCATCTATATCATCACTCATATCTACCCTGCTCTCTACGGCCTTTTGAAGAAGTAGGTTTAGTTTGTTGTAGTGATCTTGCTCTGCTACTCTGAGAATATCTATATGCTTATGTACGACATTATCAAGCTCTGGAAGCTGTACCTCTGTGAAATAAGTAAACCCTTTGCTCACATCCTTATGCCACACTTGCATCTCATCAAACTTATCTATAAACTTTGTCTGATTAAGTTGAATAGTATCAAGTGCACGAATATCCTCACGAAACTTTGTTCGTATCTCCTCTTGAGAACTACGTTCAGCATCTTGTGATGCATTCATCTTGGTTTCTATTTCAAGTATAAACTCTTTGAGCTGTGTTATCTCACTCACAAGTACTTTGACAAATTCTTCTTGAGTTCTCGCATTTTGAGATACCTGTGTCTGATGTAAGATATTCATCACGATATAAAGAAGAAGTGCTACAAGAAAGGGAAATATAGACTCACGGATCAACAATATAACATCTGTAGTATCAGGATGAATAATAAAGTGCACAAGAGAAGCTATCGCTCCTATACCTATCATAAGTGGTGCATAGTTTATTTTATTTGGACGTTTGAGTATTACAATCTGGCGTAAAAAAAGCAGTGCCATAAAAGCAAATGCTAAAAGTAAGTCACTATTAAACATTGGTGTCTCCATGTTGTTATATGGGACTATTTTAGCATAATTATCTATAAAACTATAGAGAGTATCTCTTCTGGATGGCTAAGTTGCATTTCAAAGTCAGTTTGCGGTGTAAATCCCCATGTGGCAAAGAGACCTTCTATCTTAGCGTTTGATGCACTAATCATATCTTTTGAGTTGTCTCCCACCATCCAAGCACTATCTTTTGTAGCATCATATGCATAAGAGTCTAAGATTGTGAAAAGCATCTCTGGATTTGGTTTTGAATGACTCACCTTATCTGCACCTATGATAATGTCAAAGAGTTCTGCAACACCTAAAGAATCTAGCATCATTTTGGCAAAGGGTGTTGGGGCATTTGTAGCTACTGAGAGTTTTACATCTTGCTCTTTAAGTGTTCTAAGCATCTCTTCTACTCCCTTATAAAGATAGGGATTCTGTGTACACTGTTTAGCATAGTGCGCTTCAAAAGCAATTTTATCTTTATTCTCATACTCTTTTGTACCATAAAAAAGCTCAGGAAGATTTCGTACCTCTTTATTGATAGCCTCAACGATAAACTCTTCGCTCAAAGGCTCTAAGTTATAGTGTACTTTTCGAATGGAGTTTATCGAAATAGTGATATCTTTTTTAGAGTCGATGAGTGTCCCATCCATATCAAAGATAACTATCTTTTGCATCACTTCATCTTCTCATATATTTCAACTAAAGCATCTACAAAAAGAGGACTATCGTTAGAGCATTCTACTACTCTATACTCGCCAAAACCAAGCTCCTCAGCTATTTCTCTATACTCAACTTCAAGCTCAAAGTCTGTCTCCGAGTTATCTATAGTAAATGCGATAGGCACTATGATAATTCCACGGTTACGAACGACTTTAAGTTTTTCTCCTAATGAGGGTTTCAGCCACTCTAAAGGACCTACTTTTGACTGGTAGGCCAGGTGTGTCTCATGAAAGCCCATATCTTCATTTTCTAGCATATCTTGAAGTATCTTCACATGCTTTGTAATGTGGCGTTC
The DNA here is from genome assembly GCA_027082875.1 of Sulfurimonas sp. Taxonomy (GTDB): domain Bacteria; phylum Campylobacterota; class Campylobacteria; order Campylobacterales; family Sulfurimonadaceae; genus Sulfurimonas. The sequence goes on from JALWTK010000015.1 coordinate 16,863, forward strand.
ATACACATCTCCAGCATCCACTATCTTCTGCGGTAAACCATGTGCGGAAAATATCAGATCAAAATCTCGGTACTCATCACTCCCTACACTCTTTTTGATATTTTCTATCACAGACCTATTATAACTTTCATTTTCAAAAAAATGTTTTTTCTCTACTAAAAGAGCATCTTTACCTTCAAGGTGATAACACTCTTCAAAATCTTCTAAAGAGGACTTTGTCGTAGTTGTTGAATACTGGGGATAAAGTGGAATAAGATAGATCTTTTGAACTTCTGCTTCATTTAAACGAGAAATAACTTCTCTAGCAAAAGGAGGAGTATAGCGCATAACAAAATCTACTAAAACATCCTCACCAAGTTTTTCTTGTAGCTTTGAGACAAGATTTTTAGTATGCCCAACTATAGGAGATTTTCCACCTAGCTCTCTATATATCTCTTGAGAACTCTCCGTACGAGAGAAGGTTATCATTCCTCCAACAAACTTACGTACAAGGTCACTCTTCATTGTTAAAATATTTTTATCATTGAACATATTTTTCAAAAACATCTCAACTTCGTTAAGATTGTTTGGACCACCCATATTGAGAAGGATTACTGCTTCTTTTGCCACTATATTCCTTAATGCATAATATAATTTTACTAAGTAAAATTGCAGAACTATAGCATAAATAAGATAATTTTGTATGTGAAATTAAAGTTAATTGATTGTTGTTAAATTGTAGGTGGATGGGGTAGAGGGATTCGAACCCCCGAATACCAGTACCAAAAACTAGTGCCTTACCGCTTGGCGATACCCCAACATTGAAGAAAGTTTAAAGTTGCTAATGCTTCTTTTTACTTATGCCGAAATTATAGCAGTAAAAAATAAAAAAAAGCTTAAAAACAGAGCTCCTAATAATGATTTTTAAAAGAACATATCATCATCAAAAGATGATTCTCTCTCTTTCTTTTTATATGTTCTCGTTGTATCTGCTTCTTCTGTCGTAAAAAAGCTTAAATATTTATCTATTTCTAAATCAACACCCATGATCTCTTCTGCAACATCATCAACATCATTCGCAAACTCACCATTTTCAAAAGAGAGAGCTGCCATAAACTGAATCTTCTCCACTATGGAGATGATCTGAGACTGCATAAGAGTCATACTTGATTGAGACTCTTGAGCGATAGAAACACTATTTTCAATACTATTATCTATTTCAGAAAACTCTTCTTTTATTTCTGATCCATAAACAACTAGAGTCTCTACTACATCTTTATTTGTATTTATCTGCTCTGTTGCATCACCTACAGACTGGATTAGTATAGATATGGAAGAGTCTACTTCGTTAATAGCTTTGTTTGTTCTCTCCGAGAGCTTTCTTACCTCTTCTGCTACCACAGCAAAACCGCGACCATGTTCTCCTGCACGAGCAGCTTCTATAGCCGCATTGAGTGCGAGTAAATTTGTCTGCTCTGAAATATCGCGAATAACAGTTGTAATCTCTTTAAGTCCACTAATATCACTGATAAGCCTATTGAACTCCTCACTAATAGTATCTGCACTCTCTTGTGTTGTTGAGATACTACTTACAATATTATCAATTTTCACAGAAGCACTTTGTAATACATTAGCACTACTCTGATTGATATCTAAAATCTCTTGGGATCCACTTACATTTGTCTCTAAAAGTGTTCGTATTTCATTAAGGTCTTTCATTGTTGTTGTTGCTATATTTCCAGACTCTGTCGTTTTACTTCGGAGTAGATGAGTCAATGATGTCAATTCTTTTGCTAAAAGTGTTTGATAAGCACTGCTTCCCTTAATATTTACAATAGAATTATGCATTTTTTCTAAAAAAGCATTGATATTTTTACTGATACTCTGAAATTCATCTTTTGTTTTTAAAACTGGTAAAGTTTGTGTGAGATCACCATCTCCCTCACTTAAATCATGTGAAACTTTTTGGATAGTTTGAGCATTGTTGAGTACTGTTTTTCCTGTAAAATAATTAAGAAGTATAAGAAGTCCAATAGCCCCAAACAGTAAAAATGAAAAGTACTGCATAAAGTGTTTATTTATTTCATCGAAATAGTCTGCTTTATTTACCCCAGGAACAACCCAAGCATCCCATGCAGGTATATACTCAAAGGCTGCAAGCTTGGCTTGTCCAGTAGTCGAAGAGACATATTCATATGTTCCACCCTCTTTATGTGAAATGATATAAGCCCCATAAGAAGTATTTGCTAAACTCTTGCCCTCTTCCTTTGGATGAACAAGAAGAGTTCCTTTAGAGTCTATAATGTAGACATAGCCCGTTTTTCCTACTCTCGTTGAATGAATCATATCTTTAAACTTTTTATCTGTGTACTTAAGACCTGAATTTTCTTCCATAAAAACTATGTTTTTCTTAAGTGATTTTGCCACATTGGAGACATCAGATACCATGATTGCTTTTATATTACTAACTGCTAAAAAGTAAGCAACCACTAAAATAACAAGCATTGAGAAGATAGAAACTAATAAATTTATAATAAATTTTGCTTTTATAGTTTGAAACATTGTGTGAACCTTGTATAATAATATATATTAATACTATAATACTCGAAACTATATAAAAATTTTCTTTTTTGAGTGTCATTATTATGTTATTATTTTAAAAAGAAAGTTAAGGAGACATTTCGTGAATGATACGACTGATATAACAACACTAAGCGTTAGAATGGCAATATTTGTGATAATAGCAGGGATTTTTTTCTTTGTACTGAAGAAGGAAAAATAAAGAGAAATTTCTCTTTATTTTATATAGATTTATTTAAGTTTACCATTTCCATAGTTATGAAATAGATAGTCCACAACAATCTTTTTATCTTCTTTTGTGATAGGAGCTTTAAAGTGAGTAATCATTTTATCTACTTTCTTATCCCAAAAAAGACGAGGTTGTGGTCCTTGATTTATAATATATCCAAAAGAGTGACACATAAGACAATTTGCTTGAAGTGTGTCAAACCCCTCACCCATTTTTATCTTATATGGGATATATGGAACTTCCATAGGCTTATCTACTTGAGCAAAAAGAGAGCCAACCATTAATGCTGTTATTAAAATTATTTTTTTCATCATATCTCCCTAAACTACTTCTACTGTTATTACATCGATACCATTGTATTTGTATCCACCACGGTTCCAAGGTATATCTTTAGCAAATCTTTGCTCAACACCTAAACGATTAATTGCTTTTGCCATAAATTTTAGTGTTCCATATTTAGTTGGTTTATACCCAAATCTAAACTCTGTAAAGGCATAACGACCATTCTCTTGCTTAAGGATAGCTTCATCCCAAGTTTTTCCCTCATCAGTTGAGACCATAACCTTATCTATACCATGACCATCATCAAAAGCTACACCACGAACAACAACCTCAGAGTTATGATAAATTTTCATATTCTCTTCAGGGTATCCGATAACAGATTTCACATCCATATGTGTAATAGGTTTTGTTTTGCTAGCAAGATGATCTGGTGTTTCACCTTCTGTTTTATTATCTGCAATACGGTAAGCTTTATCCATAAAGAAAAGAGACTTATATTTATCTGTTACAGTAATATCACTAAGCATTTTCACCCAACTATCAGAATAATAACCAGGAAGCACAAGACGAATAGGGAAACCATTTAAGTATGGTAAATCCTCACCATTCATTTGGTAAGCAACAATAACATGATCATCAAGTTCTGTAAGTTCTAACTCTCTTACAAAGTTTGGTGTTTTAAAGTATGCTGCTTTTTCAAGACCATTAAAACCTATCCAGTGTGCATTTTTCTTTAAACCGGCTTTGTTAAGAAGGTCAGAAAGTCTTACACCTTTCCACTTAGCACAACCCATTGCACCACTACCCCACTGGATTCCACCAGTAATAGGAGTGAATGCTGAACGACTATTTCCACCACACTGCATAGCTGCTACAACTTCTACTTGTTCGTAGTCATTTTTAAGCTCTTTCAGTGTAATGTTTAAATCTTTTTCAACAAGTCCATTAATTTTGATTGTATAAGAATCTAAATCAATATATGTTGGAATATCTGGAAGGTGCCATCTTACATAAAATTCATCATTTTCTGTAATTCCTCTTGTAAATACAGAACGAGGTGCTTCTAAAAGAGGTGGTCTATCTGAATATGTGATCATAGGGCGTTTTTCTGGAAATGCCATTTTTGACAATGTTTGCCCAATCTTTGGTTGGTGAGTTGTACCAGCACTTAGGTTAGTACCTAAGATAGCAGCTGATGCAACAATGGAAGTTTTGAAAAATTCTCTTCTTTGCATAAGTTATCCTAAAATTTATAATAGGATGTATTATACTCTTTTTAATTTAAAAAAAAGTAAATAATCTTCACAAGAAGAACTGTTTTAAAAAATACTAGATATACTCAGGAAGTAAACTCTTAATTTTTTTATATATTTTTTCAAAGTCTGTTGAGTAGACTCTAGTCTGGGCTATACTTGTGATGAAGTTTGTATCACGATTGAAACGCGGTACAAGATGCATATGAATATGCTCTGCTATTCCTGCTCCAGCAGGTGCACCAAGATTCATACCGATATTCACACCATGAGCACCAAAACCCTCTTTGAGAAGTCTCACACCTTTTTGTGCAAGCTCTGCCATATGTAACCAAACAGCAGGGTCTAACTCTTCGAGTTTATCAGTATGAAAGTGAGGAATAATCATAAAATGCCCAGGAGTATAAGGGTACTTATTCATCACAATAAAACAGTGCTCGTCACGATAAAGTATTCTTGACTCTTCATCTTCATTCTCATTTTGTGAGATATGGCAAAAGACACAGCCTTCTATCTTCGCCCCAGCTATATACTCATCTCGCCATGGGGCATATAATATATCTTCCATTCTCTAGCCTTTTTTAGTGATTTACTTTTCTATCTAAAACTTTTTCTACAGACTCTGTACTTAGTTTTCTAAAGATTATATCAGATTACTTATAAGAATGCAAAAACCAAGTCAGGGAAGAGTACAACTAGACCTAAAGCTAAAAGCTGTAGCAAGATAAAAGGAATAATCCCCTTGTAAATTTCCATAGTTGTTACCCTATCTCCCGCGGCTCCTTTGAGAAAAAAGAGAGAAAGTCCAAAAGGAGGCGTCAAGAAAGATGCTTGCAAGTTCATAGCTATGAGCACTGCAAACCAGATAGGGTCTATCCCAAACGCTGACATTACAGGTACTAAAATAGGAACAATAATAAAACTGATTTCAATAAAGTCGATGAAGAAACCAAGTATAAAGATAGCAAGCATCGCCACCCCAATGAAGACCCAAACATCTCCGATGTCTTCACTAAAAAACTCTAAGATAAGATCAGTTCCGCCAAGCTCGTTAAAGACAAGACTAAACGCCGTAGCTCCAATGAGAATCATAAAGATCATACCCGTTAGCTTCATAGTCTCAAAGAGTGCATACTCTATCATCTCACGGGAAAGAGTTTTGTTCAGAGCCGAAAGTAATATACCTCCAAGAACTCCAAATGCAGCAGATTCTGTAGGTGATGCAATACCTGCAAAGATACTTCCAAGTACAGAGATCATGAGTAGCAGAGGAGGAACTATTGCTTTAATCAGGTCAAAGAAAGAGACTTTCTCATCACTAACAAGTGCAGGAGCATCCTCTTTCTTGAAGTAAGCTCTTATAAGTATGTATGTGATGTAGAGACTCACAAGTGTAAGTCCAGGGAGAACTGCCCCCATAAAAAGATCACCTACACTTACACTCATAACATCCCCTAAAACGATAAGAATGATAGAGGGAGGGATGATCTGTCCAAGTGTTCCAGAAGCAGCAATAGTTCCACTTGCCAGAGACTTGTTATAGCCTGCGTTTATCATAAGAGGGAGTGCTATAACACTCATCATAACAACAGAGGCGGAAACTATTCCAGTAGAGGCTGCAAGGATAGCACCAACTAAAACCACACTCACACCAAGACCACCACGAACACCCTTAAACATAGCGGACATAGAGACTAGAAGCTTCTCCGCCATCCCAGACTTCTCTAAAATAAGTCCCATAAGAATGAAAAGAGGCACAGCCATCAGGGTAGTGTTACTCATGATTCCGTAGATACGAAATGGTAAGATATTAAAAACATCAAAGCCAAGTTCAGGGATGCCAAATGCGAACATCATAGCCACACCACCAAAGGCAAACGCAACAGGTACACCAAGAAGTAGGAGGAAAAGTGCTATAACAAACATAACTAAGGCTATCATAAAGCTCTCCATTCTCTAATGTTTTTATAGAGCTCTTCAAAAGCTTGTAGCGCTAAAAAGAAAAAAGCTAAAGGCATAAGAGACTTCACTATCCAACGATGAGTAAGTCCACCAGGATCAGATGAAGCCTCATTTTGCATGAAACTGAGTTCAGTAAAACTATAACCAATATAGATGATTAAAAAGGCAAGTGGTAGCACGAAGAAAAGTGTAGAAAAAATATTTATAAGTTTTTGTATTTTCTCAGAAAAATGTGCATAAAATATATCTACCCGTACATGAGCATTATGCTTAAAGGTAAAAGAGAGAGAAAGTAAAATGATAAGATCAAAAAAGTGCCACTCTAACTCTTGAAGTGCTGTAGATCCACTAGAAAAGAGGTAACGTGCAGTTGCATCGTAAAGAATAAGAGCAACTAACAGTACCAAAGTAAATGCTGTTAGATAAGATATAAGCTTAGAAAAATTATGTAACAGTTTCATATTTATCTACTTTACTAAATGAAGTTTGGAGCATCATTTGCAAAGAGAATGATATCCCCAGACTTAGTTTGGTTACCCAAAACTGCTGTAAGGCTTGTTTTATCTGCTAACATCACTTTTTGTTTAACAGCTAAGTGTTTGTTAAAAAGGTCTGCATTTAAAGAGCCTGTGACTATCACAATATCAAAGACTTCATTTATGGCCTTTATAAGCTTGAGGTTTAACTTCTCTGTACTCTCTACAAGACCCGGAGTTACGATAACTTTTTTTCCACCTTCATGCAGAGAACAAAGTCGTACACCTTCTAGCATACCATCTATGTTACCATTGTAACCATCATCGAGGATGAGTTTTCCTCCAGCTTTTATCATCTGAAGTCTATGTTCTACTGGTTCTAATTTTTTTACAGCCTTTGTTATCTCTGCATCACTCATACCGAACTCTTTAGCTATGCGAACAGCTACAGCGATATTCATAGTTTGAAATGAGCCCAAAACATCCGTGTGTAAGTTCAAAGTCGTCTCATCAAAACTCATAGAAAAGTCAGTTCCCTCAAGTCCTGCATTTATATCGCTCAATTCATTTCCGAAAAAAGTTACTTTATCATGCGGTTCGTCTGTAACAGAAGTATGGATAAAAGCCTTCTCTAAACGCGGTGATTGCATAATCTCTAGCTTTGCGGCTATGATGTTTTTTAGAGACTTGAAGTACTCTATGTGAGCTTCTCCAACGCGACCAACTACAACAGTTTGAGGCTCGATAAAAGTAGTGATATCATAGATATCTCCACTCTCTCGTGCTCCTGCTTCACAGACATAAATCTCTGTATCCTCAGGAAGTGAGTTGTTGACATCACCCATGATACCGCCAAGAGTATTGACACTTCTTGGCGTTGCATAAACCTTGTACTTTTGTGAAAGAATCTGAGTTACAAAGTTTTTGATACTTGTCTTTCCATAGCTTCCTGTGATAGCTATAACTTGGAGTTTTTCCATACTTGCAAGTTTTCTTTTTGCCTGTTTTTTATAGACCATAAAGAGATATTTTTCTATAAGGTAAGAGCCTATGTAAGCCATAGCTAAAGGCATAAAAACACCATAGACTGCACAAGCACCTTTGAGGGTACAGAGTACATCTTGAAAGAGTGTCAAAGAGACTAAGAGGATAAGAAAACGCTTCACACGCCAAGTAAGTACAAGTTTTTTATCGAGTTTTTTATACCAAAAGATGATAGCAGGAATAAATGCAAAAACAAAAAAGATAGTAAAAAACTTCCCAGTAGTGTAGTAAGCGATAAAGGGAATGATAAAGTACATCACATGCCACTGTGGCTTATGGTGTTTGAGCACTACACGAGAGAGGCTATAGTTATACCACTGCAAGTTTGTTATAAGATACCAACCAAGAAGTGTTACAAAGATGGCGTTTACTGCGAAGCTGATCAGCGTTTCAAACTCTTCCATTCTACTCCCCTAAAGTCGCTAAAAATGTCTTTTCTGTCTTCTGAGCTATATCTTGTGCATTTTTCGTAAAGAAAAAATGATCTCCCTCATAAACTTCTAAATGTGAGTCTTTTATTAGTTCTGCTATCTTTTCACCTGAACTGAGTGGTGTTGCTGTATCTTCTTTGGCAAAACAGATAAGTGCTTTTCCATGAAACTTTGAAAATTCATGACTAAAGTCTTCATTTACAACATTTTTAAAAGTCTCATACATTGGTCGGCTTAGTTTTTTAGCATCTTCTGCTACAAAAAGTGAACGAAATTTACTAAGTCCAAAGAAATTAAAAACCTTTGTCATCGCTATTTTAAGCTGTATACTGAGTGGTTTTTCTATGTAGATACCTGCACTTGCAACAAGAACAAGTACTGTGGGCTCGAGCAGAAGTGCAACTTTACCACCAAAGGAGTGGCCCAAGATTATATCTTTGCTTGCGTTTATATGAATCATAAAAAGCTCTACAATCCTAGCGACATCAGTTGTGGTTAAGGCGATAGGACATGTCGAGTTTCCAAAACCTGGTAAATCTATGTAGATATGGCGAAATCCTTGCATATGTGAGCCAAAAGCACCCTTCATAATCTCTTTATTACTTCCCCAACCATGAAGAATGATTAGGTCTACTTTAGCCTCGGGATTAAGAATCTCATAACTTATGTCAAAAGTGTGTTGTAGATGCTGAATAGACTTAACTGCCATTATTTTCCTTTTGCTTGTGAGATTGAGTGAATATAATCATAACTTACTTTTGCTCTCTTTGCATTAGATAGAGAAGCAGCAAGTTCTTTTATAGATGCAGGAAAATCTTCAAAAAGATAGTTTGCCATAGAACCAGGGATAGGGTTTATCTCATTAAGCAGTACTTCACCATCAACAACAAAAAAGTCACAACGGATAAGTGCACCCTCAAACATACCACGATAGACTCGCTCAAAACTTGACTTAAGTTTATTGATAAGCTCTTCATCTATTTTAGCTCTGCTTACCTGCTCAGAACGTGAAAAGTCCATATACTTCTTCTCAAAATCTAAAAACTCCTCTTTTTGAGGCTCTTCGACTATAGAAAAGTGCATCTTCCCATCAGTCATATATCCAGCAAGGTTATACTCTTTGACACCTTCTATAAATGGCTCAACTAAAACACTACTATCAAACTCAAATGCTGTATCTAAGGCATAGTCAAACTCTGAGTCCTCTTTTACAATACTTACACCGATAGAGCTTCCCAAAGAAGCAGGTTTCACGATGATAGGCATAGAGAGACTAAGATTTGTCTCAGCATCCTTACTAAAGACTTCATAGGCAACACTCTTTACCCCGATGGCATCACAGAGATACTTCGTATAGCGTTTATCATAAGAAAAAGTACAAGCCTCTTTGCGTGGACCGATAAACTTGATATCATAAAAGTCAAGGAGTGAAGCGATAGTACCATCTTCTCCATCTGCTCCATGAATGAGATTTAAAACAGTATTCGTATGTGTTGTAGAACTCAAAAAGGATTTTTGTAAAAAACCACCATTTGTAAGAGTAAGTTCTGGCATCTTTTTATGAAGTTGCTTACTAAAAGTTGTCGCTTTCATCTTGTCAGCATCTATAAGATAAAACTTATGATCCCCATCACAAAACACAAAACTCAAATCAAAACTACTAAGTTTCTCTTTTACTGTTATAGCACTAACAACACTAATCTCATGCTCAAAACTCGCCCCACCAAATAAAATCGTTAATTTCAATATATCTTTCCTTTGCTAAACTGTCTGTAGTAATTTCAGAGCACCCTTGACCAGTGCTGCAGTATCATCGCCTTCACAAGCTGTGAGTGCCTTAGATATTTTATCTTTTTTGAAGCCGAGTGCTTCAAGTGCCTCTGTAGCCTGACTAAACGCAAGAGTCGCATTTGGACTATCATTTTCTGAAGATATGAGTTCAGTATCAAAACCAGCAAGCTCAACAAGGATTCGTCCTGCTCCCTTTGGTCCAATACCTGGCACTTTTTTAACACCATTTAAGTCTTTATTATTTATGACTGTTGCAAACTGAGATGGCGTGTATGTCGAGCATATCGCCATAGCGACCTTAGGCCCTACTCCATTGATCTTTATGAGTCTTGCAAACATTTTCTTCTCATTCATATCCATAAAACCAAAAAGAAGTGAAGCATCTTCACGAATAATTTGCGAAGTAAAAAGAGAGACCTCATCCTTACCTAATGCTGAAAATGTTTGAAGAGAGATAAACACCTCATAAACTATACCTTGCACATCTATATGTACAAATGCGGGTTCTTTATAAACTACATTACCTTTAACACCTACTATCATTCATCAACTGCCTGTATTTCAAATTCTCCCTCACCTAAATCTACTATACCAAAGATCATTTTGTCTGATCCTTCTACCGGTTTATAGACTAAGTCCATAGGTGGGTCTACAAGTTTAAATCTCACTTCATTATAGCCAACCCATCTATCTCTGTTTATGATTCTTGCATCAAAGATATTATCTTGAAAAGAGGCAGTTCTTGTTGTGTGAAGTAGTAAACTATCATTTTTGATAGCATACTCTTCTTGAAGCTCTTTTAAGTTATCTTGAAGTTGCATAAACTCTTTGTACTTTTTCACAAAACTTGCTGGCATTTTGACACCATTTTTTTTGTAGTGCATCAAACGTTTCTTGATATCTATAAATGCAGGTTTACCCTCTTTTATTCTTATTTTCAATGCTTTTATCTCTTTACTTAAACTTTTCACATCACTTGATAAGGTATCTATTGCTTCTTGATTATCCTCAAGACTCTCTTGTGCATCCTTTTTAAGTAAAGGATCTATAGTAAAGATGTTTTCACTTCCTTGCATCTTTTGTATCTCTATGGTTTTTGTCGCTGTAGCATGCACATGAGATGCACAGATACCAATAAAGATATCCTTTGCACGGATATGACCACCTAAAGCTTGTGCGATTTCAACACTATCAGCTTCAACTATTCCATGTTCTAGTCTTGTGATATGTACTTGTTTTCCAACAGCCTTTCCCTTGTGAACATTTATATCAAGGGTATCTGCTTTGACATACGAAGTTTTATGAGTCAGTCCACCTACGGATGCTTTTAGAGCTACGACATGAGCATTTGAACCGACATTACCATCTATCTCTATCTCGCTGACCTCAACTTCCATCCCAGAACCAATAGCATCTTTAAATGCATCCGATTCGTTAACATTAAGATTAACATCAGAATCAACACCACTTTTTATAGAGCCTGTAGTCTTAAAACTTATAGCTTCTATGTCCATTTCACGTTTAATAAGATAAGTATTATCTTCAAAAGAGATATAACCATTTTCATTTGCAAAATACTTGATACTATTCTCATCTTCCTCTACTCGAATAGTCTCATCAACATTAAAGTTAACTTCATGAGCAACTACAGGTTCTTGAGGAACAAGGTATTCTCCTCTACAGTTACGCCCCGGTGTACCCTCTCTTGGTTTTATATACTCTATAAGCAACTCATCTTTTTTCACACCTTCAACAAAGCCTCTAGCAGAGTAATCAACTTGTTCATTTTCAGAGACACTTTTTTCACTATCTTTGTAGTGAAGTATCAGTGCATCATTTTGTGTCACTGTTGGTTCAAAACCTTCAGCAATGAGAATAGTCTCTTTTGTATCAAACGAGACACTTCCTCCTACCTTGACCTCTGCACTGATTTTAGAAACTACATCTTGAAGCATCTCATCAAAAATATTCACCAAAATACCTGCACGTACCTTTTTTTTGTTGATTACATTTGTTAACTCTTTAGAAACATTATCACTAGATTCTATTTTTGAACCTTTTGAAATACTAATGTATACTTTACATTTACTTGCATTTGCACCAACAACAAAAGTGAGGTCAGGAAAAGGGTTATGAGTCCTTGGGGATAGAGAAAACACCTCTATCTCGTAAGTCTGTTTTATCTCAAAATGAGGGTTTAAAAGAGCTGTTTTATCATCAAGCTCATAAAGTTCATGATTTTCTATCTTTTCCCATTCAGCTTCTACTGAAACATCTGTCATACGGATGTAAGTAAAAATTTCTAAAATTGTAAAATCAAGACTATTAGGGTTAACATTATTAGTCTGTGCTATTTTCTGAATTACTTTTGCGATATTAGGAGTGCGTTCCACAGTTGGACGAATAACTGTTTGCTGTGACGAAGTTTTCGAAGAGCTAAAGAGTGCCATAATATGAAATACCCAACTTATTTTAGATTTGTTTTGAGTCTATTTTAACTAAAAGTTTGTTAAAATTTCGTAAAACCAAATAATATATCGACAAAGAGGCCTATGTTTAAAGCAATATTCACCAATAGTTTTGGAATTCTCATCTCTCGTATCTTAGGATTTGCAAGAGATTTACTCACAGCTTCAGCACTAGGTGCAAATATCTACAGTGATATCTTTTTCATAGCGTTTAAACTCCCAAATCTCTTTCGTCGTATCTTCGCTGAAGGTGCCTTTACTCAGGTCTTTATTCCTGCATTTGCTAGGACTAGACATAAGGCAGTTTTTTCTGTAAACATCTTTTTACTTTTTGTCACTATCATCTTAATTATTACCTTGCTAGTAAATATACTCCCTGCTTTTTTCACTAAAGCAATCGCAGTAGGATTTTCTCATGAAACCATAGAGATAGCTGCCCCCTATGTAGCTATAAACTTCTGGTACCTCCCTCTTATCTTTTCTATGACCTTTTTAAGTGGGATGTTACAGTATAAAAATCATTTTGCCACTACTGCGTTTAGTACAGCACTTTTAAATCTCTCTCTTATAGGTGCACTTCTTTTGAGCCACAACAAAGAGGAGAGTGTGATAGTTTACTATCTTAGTTTTGGGGTAGTTCTTGGTGGTGTGTTGCAACTCATAGCTCATATCATTGCTATTTACAATATGGGACTTATTAAGCTTCTTTTTGGTGGAGTAAAATACCTCAGAGTAAAAAGCAAAATAATCAAAAAAGATACGCAAAAATTCCGCCGTAATTTCTTTCCTGCTATGTGGGGAAACTCAACAGCTCAAGTCTCTGCTTTTTTAGATACATTTTTAGCATCATTTTTAGCAACGGGTTCTATCTCTTATCTCTACTATGCTAACCGTATTTTTCAACTCCCTCTAGCACTTTTTGCCATCGCCACATCTATAGCCCTCTTCCCTAAAGTAGCAAGATATTTAAAGAACAATGATGAAGCAAAAGCGAAAGAGAACCTCAAAAAAGCCTTCTGGTTCTTGGCGTTTGTTCTCACTGCAAGCACTATAGGAGGTATTATCCTCTCTCGTGAAATCACATGGTTACTTTTTGAGCGCGGTGCTTTTAGTGCAACAGATACTGCTAACACTACAGCTGTTTTACAGATGTATATGATAGGGCTCTTACCCTTTGGACTACAAAAACTCTTTATACTTTGGCTCTATGCAAAAGAGATGCAGATGCAAGCAGCTAAGATAGCTACACTTTCACTTGGTGTTTATATACTCATGGCACTCTCATTTATCTCCCCTTTTGGAGTAGCAGGACTAGCATTAGCATCCACATTAGGTGGACTTGTAAGTTTTATCTTTACTATCAAGACTTTTGGACTTAGTAACTTCATGGATATTATCCGTTCTAAGTATAGTCTGTATCTTCTTACTGGAGCAGTTCTTTTTACTTTTATACTTCTAGCATTTAAGAGTT
>JALWTK010000016.1 GCA_027082875.1 Sulfurimonas sp.
AGTGATGCTGAAAAGCTCTATGTTCAAGCAATCGAACTTGATGAGAGCCACCCTACTGCCTACTACAATTTAGGACTCATTTATCAAGAAAAGCAAGATGATGAATCTGCCGAACTTTTTTTTCAAAAAACGATAGAACTCAGCCCATCTTATCTTGAAAGCTACATACAATTAGCACAACTCTACTATAAACATAACTTACATGAACTTGAACTACTCCAGTATGAAAAAGCATTACAAATCGACTCTTCACGAGAAGAAATTTATCAAAATCTCGGAAGAATCTATGTAGAAAACTATGAATTTGACAAAGCTCTTGCCTCTTTTAAAAAATTACTCATGTTCCAAACGAATAATGTAGATATTTTAAATAAAGTTGCATCATGTTCTCAGCTCCTTAATGATATTCCTCAAGCAAAATTATATTATGAAAAAGCTCTCGCTCTTGATCCTCACAACATTAGTACACTCTACAATTTATCCTATATTTATCTCCTACAAAAAGATTATCTAAAAGGTTTTGATCTGTATAGAAACAGATATAACTCAGTTATAAGAGGCGACTCTCAAGGCGGAGTTGCCTATCCACCAACACTTCTCACCCCAGAAGATGATATTAGAGATAAGACAGTTTATATAAGTCACGAACAGGGGCTTGGAGACACTATTACTTTTGCAAGATTTTTTCCTCTTTTTGTAGAAAAAGGTGCAAAAATTATCTCGTATGTTCCTCCATCTCTCACAAAACTCTTTAGCTATAACTATCCAGAAGTTAATTTTATAGCTCCAAATTCAGATATCACCTTTGATTATAATTTTCCACTGATGGAAGCGGCATATATACTTCGAACAAGTTTTGAGAACATCCCTTTTTGTGATAAATATTTGCAAGTTAAGAGTACAGATGCACTCCTTTTTCAAGAAAAACAGCAATTTACTTCAAAATATCAAATAGGTATTACATTTAAAGGCTCTACTTCAGAGACAGCAATTAAAAACAGAAGTATCAACTTAGAAGCACTTCTGCAAACACTCATCAAACTTCCAAAAGAGATAGAACTCTTTTCACTCCAGTATGATACAACTCCAGAAGAGTTAGCACTGTTACAAAAGTATGGTGTGAAAGATTTAGGAAGAGAGATTAAGGATTTCTATGACACTGCAGTAATGATAGATGCGATGGATATGATGGTTAGTGTAGATACTTCTGTTTTAAACCTATGTGGAGCACTTGGAAAAAATACAATAGGTCTTCTCAACTTTACAAATCTTTGGAGGTGGGTGCAAGATGAAGATACACACTCCATTTGGTACAGAAGTATTTCTCTTCTCCAGCAGACAGAGTATAAAAACTGGGATAATGTCCTAGAAAATCTTAATCAAAAAATAGTAGAAAAATTATGTCTAACGCAGTAGCTATTATCCCTGCACGTGGAGGTTCTAAACGCATACCTCGAAAAAATATAAAACTTTTTTGTGGTAAACCTCTGATAGCATACAGTATTGAAGTAGCACTTGCATCTGGACTTTTTTCCAAAGTTATCGTAACTACAGATGATGAAGAGATAGCAAAAGTAGCTAGAAAATATGGAGCAGAGACACCATTTATTAGGCCAAAAGAGTTTAGTGATGATTTTAGTACAAGTGGTGATGCAGTCACTCATGCACTGGAGTATTTACAAGCAGAGGGAGAAGAGTTTGAGTATGTATGTACACTCTATGCCACTGCCCCATTTATACAAGTGAACTATCTCAAAGAAGGCTTTAAAGTACTTAAAAACTCTGATGCGAAGATGGCGTTTAGTGTGACAAGTATGCCATTTCCTATACAAAGAACCTTTAAACTCACCAAAGAAGGTAGATGCCAAATGTTCACACCAGAGCATTTTAGAACTCGTTCTCAAGACTTAGAAGAGGCTTATCAAGATGCTGGACAATTTTACTGGGAGAGAGTAGATAAAGAGTTTTCAGATATACCTTTTGGTAAAGATAGTATTCCCATAGTTTTACCAAGAGAGTTAGTTCAAGATATAGATACCCCAGAGGATTTTCGACGAGCTGAACTTATGTACACAGTTTTAGATAAAATGAAAAAAAAGACTAAAACTATCCTTTTTCGTGCTGATTCCTCCTCTGAGATTGGTACTGGGCATATTATGAGGGATTTAGTTTTAGCAAAAAAGTTTCAAGATAGTACTATTATTTTTGCTTGTCAAGAACTAGAAGGGAATTTGATAGAGAAGATTCCCTACCCCGTAAAAAGACTCAAATCAAATGATATAGAAGAGCTTGATATTTTGATAAAAAAACTGAGTATTGATATGCTAGTAATTGATCATTATGAGATAGATTATAATTTAGAGAAGAAGCTTAAGACTCAAAATCCAAAACTCAAAATTTTTGTGCTTGATGATATGTATGAAAAACACTACTGCGATATTTTACTTAATCATAATCTTTGCGCTGACGCAAGTAGGTATAAAGACCTTGTTCCAAAAGAGTGTGAGTTAAGATGTGGTAGTGAGTATACACTACTTCGAGATGAATTTTATGCAGAAAAAGAGCTTAAAAGAGAGAAGATTTATGATGTTTTTATCGCTATGGGTGGAGCAGATAGTGCAAACTTAAATCAGAAAATATTAGAACTACTACCTACTAACTTCAAGGTAGTGGTTGTCACAACTGTAGCGAATAAACATCTAGATGCACTCAAAAAATATATAGCAGAGAAAAAAAATATATTTTTAGAGATAAATTCTATACATATAGCAAAACTTATGCATAGAAGTAAGTTGGCTATTGTAACACCTAGTGTCACTGTCAATGAGGTGCATTATATAGGCTTAGAGTTTATAGCGATTAAAACTGCTGAGAATCAAATAGAAATTTATAATTACTTACATAAGAAAAAATATCCAGTTTTAAGTAGCTTTGATGCCAAGAGACTTAAGGGGTTTATACAGGAGAAGCTTATATGAAAATTGCAATATTAACATCACCAAATCAATGGTTTGTCCCTTATTCTCAAACCTTGAAGAATAAAATAAAAAATAGTGATTTATATTTTGACCATAAAGATATCACAAAGTGTTATGATATTATTTTCATCTTGAGTTATCATAAAATACTTCAAAAAGAATACTTGCAAGAACACAAACATAATATTGTTATTCATGGAAGTGCTTTACCTAAAGGAAAAGGTTGGTCACCAGTATTTTGGCAGATACTTGAAGGAAAAAATAAAATTCCTTTTAGTATGTTTGAAGCTTCAGAAGATGTAGATAATGGTAATATTTATATGCAAAAAGATTTACTCTTAAGTGGCTATGAATTAAATAATGAGTTAAGAGATAAGCAAGCAGTGCATACAATAAATATGTGTTTAGACTTTTTAGAAAATTATGAAACATTGAAAATACCAAGAGAGCAAAAGGGGAAGGAAACATTTTATGAAAAGAGAACTGCTCAAGATAGCGAACTTAACCTAGACAAAACAATTCGAGAGCAGTTTAATTTATTCAGGATTGTAGACAATGAAAACTATCCAGCATTTTTTTACAAGGACAATACAAAGTATATTTTAAAAATTGAAAAGGCTGAAGATGAAAATAGGTAATTTTAATTTAAAACTAGATAGAACCTATATCATTGCTGAACTCAGTGCCAATCATAATGGAAAGTTAGAAATAGCAAAAGAAACTATTAAAGTTGCAAAAGAAATAGGTGCAAATGCTGTAAAACTTCAAACATATACAGCTGATACATTAACCCTTAATTGCGATAAAGAAGACTTTATCATCAAAGGTGGTACTCTCTGGGATAACAAAAGTATGTATAAACTCTATCAAGAAGCTTATACTCCATGGGAGTGGCACAAAGAGTTGTTTGATTATGCTCGTGAAATAGGCATAGATATATTCTCTTCTCCATTTGATAAAACAGCAGTAGACTTTTTAGAAAAGTTCAATCCATCTGCGTATAAGATAGCTTCATTTGAGATCACAGACTATGAACTCATACGATATACAGCATCAAAAATGAGACCAATGATTATAAGCACAGGAATAGCTACAATAGATGAGATACAAGATGCCGTAAATATATGTAGAAGTGTGGACAATCATAATATCGTGCTTTTAAAATGTACGAGTGCATATCCTGCACCACTAGAAGATGCTAATCTTGTCACCATTCCAAATTTAGAAGAAACTTTTGGAGTGATAAGTGGGTTTTCCGATCATACATTAGGGAGTACAGCACCTATAGTTGCAGTTACACTTGGCGCAAAAATAATAGAGAAACATTTCATCTTAGATAAGTCAATAGGCGGAGCAGATGCAGACTTTTCAATGGACAAGCAAGAGTTTAGTGAAATGGTGAAAGCTATACGAGATGTAGAAAATTTACTTGGTAAAGTTGACTACACTATGACTGAGAAAAAGAAAAAATCTCGTCAGTTTAGTAGAAGCCTTTATGTGGCCAAAGATATAAAAAAAGGTGATCTATTTACAGAAGAAAATATTCGGAGTGTAAGACCAGGATATGGAATGCATCCAAAATACCTAAAAGACATCTTAGGGAAAAAAGCAAAAAAAGATTATAACTTTGCAGAGCGATTTCAGTGGTAGCTATTTCATGATAAATGTTCAAGGAGATTGAATTAAATATGGAATGTAATTTGCTATTTTCTTGTAGAAAAAAGACATTACAAAAAAGGGGCTCAAAGTGAAGTGTAAAAAATATATCTACTTCTTTAACTCAAATGCTGCCCTTCAAACGGCGAAAGAGGATAGTAGCAGAGATAACCTTCACTATTACGATGGTGAAGCGATACATCCAACACCAAAAAACTGCATAAATGTCCCTATTGAAGAGTTTACAAATTATTTTCTTCACTCTGATTCTCCCTACCCAAATGAAGTAAACTTTCATGGTCTTGATATCTCTGCGGATATTCAAACACAAATTACAAACAACCTTATAACAACTATTGACAATATCAAGTCGCAGGCACTTGAAAAATTAAACATTCTTTTACTAGAAGATATTAATTCTCAAAATATTTCCCTTATTGTTAACACGATTATGACACATATTAAAGTCAATAATTTTTCTGCAGAAGAAATTCCTACTCCTCTCGTGAAAAAGATGCTAGAAGTAAGCACTTTTCTTTTAGAAAATAAAATCTCTCTTGGTATTGAAGTAGATTTAACACCTTATATGTCAACAGATAATATGCTTATACTCCATCTTCACTATGCATTAAGTATTTGTAGTACACCTGTAGATAATTATTCCAGCTATACTGCTCAATACTTTAAAGCTCTTGCAAGTTTTGAAGACATAGAGGCAATGTCGACAAATTTTTCACTAGTGTATCTTCTTTTTCCAAATGATAAAATTAATTTCTATATGGAAGGTCTAGAGAAAGCTCTTATTCATAAAGACTTTTGGACTCAAAATATAACACAACAAAAGCATGCTATTTTTAAACTTCATTATATGATTATGATAAATTATTCACTAAGCAAAGAGAGTTCAAGAAAAAACTTCTATCTTTTGTTAAATATTTTTCTTGAAGCACTTAATCATGAAAATGAAGAGCTTCTATTTTATTTATACACGCCACTACTTTCATCATGGGGCTCCGCTGCAGATACACAAGAAGAATTTAAATTTTTTAATACCACTATTGAAAAGCCACTTGAAAAATATATTCAAGATATTTTAATTCCCAAATATAACCTTAAAGAAAATTCAAAACAAATCCAAGATAAAAAAGTTCTCAAAGTAGCTATTTTACAAGATAGAATTTTGGATAACCACTCTGTTAATGATGTACTTTACTCTTTGCTAAGAGCTATAAAAGAGTATCCAAATGATAGGTATGAATTTACAATTTATAATTTAAACTTTATGGATAATGGTGGTTCACATTTAGAACAAATTCAAAAGATAGAAGATCTTGGTTTTAAGTATGTAGACTTACATAAAGAGTACTCAAATGATTACTACTATCTATTTTATCCCATCGTTAAAAAATCTTTACAGATACGCCAAAGAACTATCAATGATGAAATTGATATTCTCATAGGTCTTAATACCCGTCCAGAGTATAATTTTTTGTTTACGAGTAGAACAGTCCCTAGGCAAATCTATTGGAGTCATGGTAATTTTGAATATGATATAAACGGTATTGACTCTTATATGTCTCATTTTATCGCATCCAACAAAAAGAGTAAAAATTATAAAATATTTCATCTTTTACAAACAATCGAGAATTCGACTCAGCAATCAGACTTAGAAGAAGCAAGGGAAATTATAAAATCATATCCAGATAATACTGTATTTATAGGGACAACAGGAAGACTTAGTAAATTAGCCAATATCCCTTATTTAAAAACTATAAAGAAGATTTTAGATGAATCTCCAAATGTTCTCTACATTGCAGCAGGCAGCGGAGACAAAAAATCTATTACTCAGATGCTTAGCTCTTTAAATATCAATTCAGATAGATTTATCTTTCCCGGATATGTTAAACTTGAAATCTATTCAAATATAATTGATATTTTCACAGATACTTTCCCTTTTTATCAAGGAAATTCACGGGCAGACTATATGCACTATACTCAAGATGGTGTTGCTTTACGTGCCTATATCAATCAAGAAAATAGATATGAATATCATAAACAAATTCTTGATGGTCTTATAAAGGATGAAATGTTACTTTCTGTTTTAAATAAAAAACTAATTAGTGTCAATAATTTTTATGAAATATTATTGACACCATTAGTGAGAACATCAGATGAGTATATTCAGACAACATTAAAATGTATTAAAGATATAGAATATAGACAAAAACTTTCTTATTACTCTAAGATCTTAACTACATTTCAGAATGAAATTAATAAGATAACTGCGACAAAAGAATTTACAAATATACTTGAAGAAGTCACTCGTTGAATACAGTTAGTGATAGTACATATAGTGCAACACAGGAGAAAACACTAGGTTTTATAGAGCACATCTTTTCTGCTTCTAGTAAATTAGAAAAACAAACAAATATTATTCTCATTAGTCTTATCCCAACATTTGCATTTTCTCAATTAATTACATATATACTTCTCGGAGAGTATCTTAGAACTAAATACAATTTAAATATTAAATACCTAATAGATGATAATATACTATCTCATTGTGACCTTGTAAATATGCAAGATACTATTGATAAAGAATTGGTTTGTGAGAGATGTGCTAGTGCAACATTGAAGCTTCGCCCTCTGTCAGATCATTTCATATATATATCTGATGTACATAAAATATCTCATAATATATCTCAAATGCCAAATTTTATCAAACCTTCTCAATTATCTAAATACAGATATTGTGGAGATATAAACTTTCAACAATATGAAGATTCTTCAATAAAGAATTTGGAAATTATGCATACAACAGCAGAAACATTACTCAAAATGTATGATATAAAAACTTTTATATCTTTAAGACATCATAATGTTTACTCACTGTCTTCTATGTACTCTTATTTTAAAAATAATAAAATTCATTGTATTAGTATTGATCAAGGGGCCTTTAAAAAAAATGCTCTCTCTTTTTTTAGCAAATCGGGAGACAAAGATATTGTTCATGATATTTACAAAAGTCTAAAATTTGACACTCTGAAAAAGCATGCTATTTTAAAATATTTGAAGCAACGAACAACACTTAATTCCTATACAAAATCAGAGCTATTGTTTAGAAAAAAAATTAAAAAATATAGTAAAGTTATTGCAATATTTCCAAATGTAGATGAAGATGCGGCTCTTGATGAATTTCACTCACTATTTGAATCACATTTACAATGGATAAAAGAAGTTGTATCTTTTTTAGTGGATACAGACTACTGTATAATAATCAAAGCTCACCCAGATGAGATTAGATGGAAAGTTCAAAAAAGTATTTTATCCTACATTAAAAGCCTATATCCTTCAAATAATATTATATACCTTGAAGCAGAAACGGATATTTCAACATATAGTTTTACAGATATTATAGACCTTGCACTTGTTTATACCGGAACTTTATACTTAGAACTTGCATCTAAAAATATACCCACATTAGCTGCTGGAAACTCCTATATAATCCAAAATACATTTTGTAAAAATTTAACAAAAGAGTCATATTATTCACTACTCATGAACCCAAATACTTTATTTGATATTATAGATAAAGATATGCATAATATATTAAAATTTGCCTATATAGATTTTTTCTGTAAAGATTTAAAATTAAGTTTTTCTGAAAAAAAGTACCCCTACATTAAAATTGATAGTGCACTTGATTTGATTACTACTCAAAAAGAAGAAATAGCTTTTGAATTTATATATGATTTAATTCAGAATAAACATATTGATATAGAAAAGTATACTTTAGAAATGGAAAAATTTTGATTTTAAAATATAAAAATACTTCTTCCGTAGTCCTATTTATTCTATTTTTATATGGATATTTTAAACATCTTATTTTCAACAAAACGCCATATCATTCTTATAGAGCGATGAGAGAGCTTTTTGTACGTACAGATGGAAAGATAAATGATAGTTTTTCATTTTTTTCACAACTACGAAAAGCAAAAAAAACTAAATACCCTAATAAGCTTCTAAAAGATATAAATAGTTCAGAGATTGAAAATATTGTAAATAACTTAGATGTAAAAGGGTTTTATATACTAGACCAAAAACTTCCAGAAGAATATGTAGAAGAGATCATTCAACAAGCCAGAACTACACCTATATCCTATGTAATTCCACAGAATGAGAAAAAAACTCTTAAAATTGAACATGCAGATAAGAAACTATTATTTGATTCAGTAAACCCAATCTCACCAAGGTACTTTTTCACAATGAATGAAATATTGGATTTTAAACTACTACAAGAGTTATTATTTGAACCATTATTTTTACAAATAGCCCAAAAATATTTAAAATGTGAACCTGTTTTAGATTTATTTGCTATGTGGTGGAGTGCACCTTTTCATAATAAAGCTACTAGTGAAACTGCGCAAGAGTATCATTTTGACATGGATAAATTAAAATTTCTAAAATTTTTTATATATCTTAGTGATGTTGACTCACAAAATGGCCCACATATGTATGTAGAAGGATCTCATAAATCTTTAGATAAAAAGTTTTTGAAAGATCAACGATTCAGTGATGAGGATATTGAAAATTCATTTGATCCCAAATTAGTTCATGAACTCACGGCAAAGAAAGGAACTATTATTGTTGCCGATACGAGAGGGTTACACAAGGGTCAAGCATTGATGAAGGGAGAAAGGTTAATCTTTCAAATTGAATTTTCAAATAATTTATTTGGAATGCAATATTCTGATATTAATTGTGATAAAGTCAATGTAAAATATAATCAGAAAATATCTAATAATCCATATGCATATCAATTATTCAAAGGGGTGTAGTTGTCTGAGAAGTTATTTAATCTTATAAAAAATGAATATCCTGATATTTACATAAAAGTAAATACTGATTTAAATTTACATCTAGAATTTATAGGATGGATTTTTGACCCTAATGCTGAACATAATATGGGTAGTTTCCTTTTGTTTTTTTTACTAAAAAATGAATTCAAAATTACAAATTTATTTCGGCATGAAATAGTTGATATTAACTTGAAAATTTCTGATGGTTTTCTAAAAATAAACTATAAAATTGCTGATGACAACTTTATGTTAATGTTAAAAATATACCCTAATCAACTAGAATGTACATCTTCTAAACAGTTAGTGACTATTCAACTAAAAGATTTTTTTATTAAATATATTCACAATATGTATACTATCGTTTCCGGCTATCAAGCAAAAAAAATTATTAGAATATTTATTAATGAATCTAAACTTTTCGAAAATTTTATATATGAAAAAAGTTATAAAGCTCTATCTGGAAAAAAATATTTTCAAAAATACTTACTAGACACAGACACATCAGAAAGTTTTGCATTAAAATTATTATATGAAAGTGGAGAAACCTTAGACTATCATACCATCTGTGCATTACAAGATGCTAATCCAAGTCTTATTTATGGTAGTATATTTAATAAACACTCTTTTGATACTTATGGATATAAACTAACTTATGCTAAAAAAAAGAAAGCAAATATACTAACAATTGGTTCTTCAAGAGCTCATTTTTTTAAAGAACATTTTTTTAAAAATTCCTTTTATAATACTAGCTATACTATGACATACCTACAAGAAGGAATTAAATTTATTAAGGAACTTCTAAAAGAGACTAAACCAAAATTAATTATTATTAGTTTAGAGTTTTGGTGGTTTCACCCTGATCATTATGGGGAAACAGAATTTTTGCCACTTCATTCAACACATAATCATTTTGACACAGACTACATAAATAAACTATTTGAGTACATTTACGATCAACAACTGACACTTGAAGATATAAATCATATAAAGAATCGCGATAATTTTAAAAGTCAGAATAATCCGTATTTTGGTATTGGCTTACGTGCGGCTAAAACAGGAGAAGGATATTTAAATAATGGTTATTACTGGTATGCAAATGCCAAACATTCTCCTGGGCTCATTCAAGATAAGAACATTTGCACAGAAATGATAGATAATAATTTTTTTCATTTTAAAAAATCTAATCATTTTTCAACTAAAAAATTTAAATTATTTGAATCATTTATTGATCTTTGTCACAAAAATAGTATAGAAGTTATTAGCATTCTTACCCCATTTTCAGATCAAATAACTAATCGTCTTGTAAATTATCCGGACTATAGGTATGTGAGTAAACTCATAGATGCATTAAATGCTCAGAATAAATATGAATTTTATAACTTCATTAATGCATCAAATATTAATAGTCCAGCAAGTGAATTTTACGATTGTTACCATGGTGGAGATATTACCTATGCTCGTATATTACATAAGATTTTAGAAAATAAATCTTCATTACTTCATAAATACTGTTCTGTAACAAATCTAGAAGATATAATAGAGAAAAATAAATATAATATTGCTGAATCAAGCTTATTTACTAAAGGGTGAATTATCATGAAAAAACATATCTTAGTAACAGGTGGTGCAGGTTTTATTGGAAGTCATCTTTGTCAATATTTAGCAAAAAACTTAAATAATATAGTCTACTCATTAGATAATTACTTTACTGGAACTGAAGAGAATCATGTTGATAATGTCACCTATATAAAAGGTAATACAAAAGATATAGAGACTCTTGTTCACTTTACTCCAGATATAGTATATCATCTTGGTGAATACTCCAGAGTTGAACAAAGCTTTGAAGATATTGATAAGGTTTGGGAATATAATAAGGATGGTATTTTCGCAGTTTTAGAATTTGTACGAAAACATGGTTCTAAAATTGTATATGCAGGAAGTTCCACGAAATTTGGTGATGGTGGGCTAGGAAGAAGTGCCTCCCCTTATGCTTGGACCAAAGCAACAAACACTGAATTAGTTGTAAATTATGGCATATGGTTCAATATACCTTATGCTATCACATATTTTTACAATGTGTATGGTCCAAGAGAGATTCAAACAGGAAAATATGCAACACTCATTGCCCTATTTAAAGAAAAAAGTAAAAATAATGAGCCCCTAACTGTTGTTAGTCCCGGTACACAAAAAAGAAATTTTACACATATTGATGACATCATAAAGGGTATTGTATTAGTCGGTGAAAATGGTTATGGTGATGAATTTGGCATAGGTAATGAAGATGCATACACCATAAAAGAAATTGCCCAAATGTTTGGGGGAGAGATTCAAATGATACCTGAGCGTAAAGGAAATAGGATGTGTGCTGATGTCATCAGCACAAAAACTGAAGCACTCGGCTGGAAAGCACATCACAATATTAAAGAATACATTCAAATACTAGCAAAAAACAGTTGGAAATAAAGTCTAAATGCTATAATTAATCAATGAATAAATATTGTTAAACTATTAATAATTTATTAGGAAAATATAAAATGAATACAAAAACTTACTACTGGTTTGATATTGAGATCCCTAAATCAGTTCTTTTTTTTAAGCCAATGATTGAGGAGCTTAAGAAAAAGAACTGTAGTATTCTTATAACCTCTCGTGGTGGGGATGGATATGAAGAGCTTACAGAACTTATGAATTTGTTTTATCCTGATGATCATATTTTTAGTATAGGTTTTTTTGGAGGAGGGACAAAAAAAGGCAAGCTCATAGCCTCTATAGAAAGACAAAATGATTTATTAGAATTTATAAGTAATTATAAAATAAAAAAGTTAGTGACACTATGCTCAGTTGATGCAACAAGAGTAGCCTTCGGTCTTAATATTGAAATAATTAATTTTTACGATATACCTCTCTCTGATTATACAGAAAATTTTAAAAATGCATTACCTCAAGCTCGTCTTTCCTTGCCATTATCCACAAAAGTATTTAAACCTTTTGTTGTTCCTGACAATATATTTAAAAGGTTTTCTTTAGACCAGGAACAAATATATAATTATGATTTTATTGATCCTCTCATTTGGTTAAAAGATTTTCAAGTAGATCTATCATATACTGGTAAAATAATTAAAACACTCTTTAAAAATCCTAATAATCCCTTAATAATTGTGAGAGAAGAAGAGTATAAAGCATCCTATGTTGATAAACAGTTTCCTATTCTTTACGAAGCGATGCAAACAATTTATGAAAAAACAAATGCTAATATTCTTATTATTCCTAGATATGAGGAAGCTTATTTACAAAAGCAATTCCCTTTTGCCAAGGTTTTAAAAGAAAAAATAGAAATCCAACACCTTTTAGCTGTAGCTGATTTATTTATTGGAGGAGGGGGAACAATTAATACAGAAGCCTGTTATTTTGGAACACCTACTATATCAACACGAAGTTTCGCATGCCACTATGATAAATATCAAATAGATACGAATCTAATGGTATGGGTAAAAACAAAAGAAGAACTTATAGAAAAATCTTTAGACCTAATTGGCAAAAGAAATACTCTTGTTGCAGAAGAAATATTTGGAAATATGGATCTTAATATCAATTATATAGTTGATAATATACTTTCTGATAATTAAAAATGTCTCATATAAACGATCTTATATCTCAAAATTTTCAAGATAACATCTCTTATTTGGAACAAAATCACAAGGATGTATATGATAAAGTTCTTGCACTAGAGAGTGCTATCGCAAATGGGTATTATCAAGAAAAATATGCATTGGTATATGAAAATGATGGTTTTGATGTTAAAGAGAGTAATCTTGAAAATCATCTTTACCACAAAGAAAGCCTCGCACATACTCTTCTCAGTGCTAATAGTGTGAACAACCAAACTAACAACTATACGATTGAAGGATTTGTCCAACATAGATTTAGCAAAGACGATATTAGCTCTTTAGAAAAAGAGACTAACAATTTTGAGTATAAAAAATATATAGCACCCATCTTATACAAGATACAAACAGAAGAACAACATGAGCTTGTAAAACTTAATAAATTTGTTTTCTTTGGTGTTGGCTTAGGTCTACATATCTTAGATATTCACAAAAAAATAGCTTCTAGCACCTACCTTATCATAGAAGACGACTTAGAACTTTTTCGCTTATCTCTATTTTGTACAAATTATCAAAAGTTAGCACAAAATGCTAAAGTATATTTTAGTATCTTTGAGTCTCAAGATGAATTTATGGCTACTGCTTCTTCTTTTTTAGAAGAAAAATATTACCAAAACCACTATATAAAGTTTTTTCACCTTCCTAATCAAGCAGAGGAGAAAATTTTAAACTTCCAACAAGCAGTCTCATCACAGCCACATCTGCGATTTTTATTTACAGACATGCTATTACAATCGACACAAGTACTTTCTAATTTATCGAATAACTACTCTTTTATGAAAAACTCTTTATCTTTTAATTCATCTCAATTTCAAGAGACTCCTTTTCTTCTTATCGCATCAGGTCCTTCACTTCAAAAAGAGCTTAATTGGCTCAAGGTAAATTATAAAAATTTCATTACAGTCGCAGTTTCTTCTTCTCTACATTTTTTAGAAGAACATGCTATTACCCCAAATATTATTATTCATATGGATCCTTTCGAGCAATCATTTATTTCATTTCAGAAAATTAAAAATATAAAATTTATAGAAAATTCCATCTTCCTGTGTAGTGCTTCAACTCCAAAAAGTATCATCAAACTTATAGATAAGAAACAAATCTTTTTCTTTGAAACATCTACACACTATAAAGAAGATTCATTTAAAACTTTAGCACCATGTATAGGTTCAACTGCTTACCAATTTTTACTTCAATGTAAAACTTCGCACTTGTATCTACTTGGATTAGACTTAGCTATCGACTCTGAAACAGGGGTGACACATAGTGGGAACCATCAAGATAATACTACACTTAAGCTAAATAAAAATGGGAACTCTTTCAAAAAAGATTTAATCAAGGTTGAGGGGAACTTCACTAAGGAAGTACAAACAACAGCAGATTTTTACATCTCATTATTTACCATTAACAATTTGAGTAAATACTTAAAAACAGAGGAACAAACTGTTTATAATTTAAGTAATGGTGCTAAAATTCTCAACTCAATACCCTTGCATACTCATGACTTTATTTCAAAATCTTCTCACAATCCTTTTCAAAAAGTTTTTGATAATATTCGCCAATATTCGAGTTCAGAATTTTCCAAAAATGAATCAATGAACATTAAAGAAGAATTGATGTATGCACAAAACATCAAAAAAACTTTGCTAAATATCACAATAGATAAGGCAACTACAATTGATATATATTTAGAGTACTTTATCCAAGAAACAAGATCACAAAGTAAAAAAAATTCTTATGAGCTATCAGTTATACTAGACTCATTTTATCACTATCTTTTTAGCTACATATATAATCATTATCAAAATGATTCTACACCTTTAGACTTACATACTCTCCATCAACTTTTGCTACAAAGTATTTTCAATATTATAGATAATTACATCAATTTTTTAAATAAGGTATTACATGCAAAGCATTGAACAAAAGGCCCTTGACAACTATGAAAAGAACTTAGCATTTTTAAATACAAAATTTCCAGAAACTACTAAAAAAGTTTTACTCTTAGATACTGCAATACAAAATAGCCAATATCAAGAAAATTATACACTAGAGTATATAAATGAAGATTTTGACCTTCAAGAGTCTTCAACTGGGAATTATTTGTATTCTAAAAAAACAACTCAATACTCTAAAAATCTTGCAAAACTAGTGAACTTTAAAAAAAATAGCTATTCCTTTGAAGGTTTTCAGATGTATCGTAACTTTGAAAACTATCAAGCCCATGATGATAAAGGAAAAGGGCTTATGGGTGTATATCCTATTATGAGTTACTATCTTAATAATACTCAAGCAGATGAAGAGATGAAGATAATAGATAAGTTTATATTTATTGGCTTAGGTCTAGGAACACATCTTTTAGAAATAGATAGCATTATTTCTGCTCGAGAATATTTGATTATTGAAGATAATTTAGAAATCTTTAGACTTTCTCTTTTTACTACACCCTATTATAAAATCTTTAAAGATAAAGATGTCATTTTTAGTATTGCTGATAATGAAAATATTTTTGCTAATAAAATGAGAGTTTTTCTTGAACAAAGCTTCTTTCAAAATCGTTATTTGAAGTATTCCTATTTTCCTGCTCATTCCGATGAAAAAATAAAAGTTATCCAGAATGTTCTTTCCTCGCAAAGTTTCGTAAATTTTCCTTATGCCACATTACAAAGTAAGATTCTTCGTCCTCTTAGTTACTTAAAAGAGAACTACAAAAATTTGCATATTACGAAAGAATCTAAAAGTGATATATTTCACAACTATCCAACTCTTGTCTTAGCAGCTGGTCCATCCTTACTCAAAAATATTATATGGATACAAGAGAATCAAGATAAATTTATTATTATGGCTGTTGCATCAAGTTTGAAAATTTTACATAAATATAAAATACAAGCCGATATTGTGACACAAACAGATGGTTTTGATATATCTGCAGCTATTTTTGAAAACTTTGATGCTTCCAAATATTTAAAAAACACTATCGGCATACTTGGTTCTTTCACTACCCCATTTATTAGGAAATCTTTTCAAAAAGATAATGTATATATGCTCGAAGAGAGCACAAATTATATAAATGACAATTCTACTCTTAATGGTGCATGTATTGGCTCTTCTACCCTCTATTATGCAACCCTACTTCATAGTACTAATATCTATATACTTGGTTTAGACCTCGCCTTAAGTGATGATGGAACAACACACTCTAAAGGGCATGTAACAGCAGATACTACAGTAGCTGTAGACAATACCTTAAAAACTGAAATGGAATTTAGAAAAACAGTGCTACAAATAAAAGGAAACTTCTCTAAAAAAGTAAATACTATTCCTCTATTTAATATTTCTATTGAAGATATTTATAATAAACTACCGAGTATCAAAACTAAAGATCAAAAGATTTATAACTTGAGTGATGGTGCTTTTCTCAATGCCACTATTCCTAAAGAAATATCAAGTATAAATACAAAAATGTTACATCCCATAAATAAAGCAGAGCTTTTTAAAGCACTCAAAAATGATTTCAACTCACATCAAAAGTATTTTACACATGAAGATTTACTCTCCCTAAAAATAAGACTAGAGTATATTAAGGAGTTAAAATCAATTCTTATAGAGTATATTAACAATACTTCTCATACAAATATTGATACTTATTCATATCATTTATTTGGACTTGTGAACGATTTATGTGCAGGAAGAGGAAGAGAGAAGCAAAATATCTCTGAAGTTTACTTTTCATTTTTCAGCTATACACTACCAATCATTCTTGATTTATTTAATACAAAAGATTTAAAGAACACAAAAAGACATATTAAAAAGATTGATAAATTATTAGTTAGTGAGTTATTAAAAATTGAGAAAGAGTTTGAAGAACAGATTGAAAAGTTTCTAAAGGTCTAAGTCTAAAGATAGACTCAGATGACCTTAGAATAAGATGCTTAAAACTATTGCAATAGTCTTAATACATTTTGTTGCACAGAGTTAGCTTGACTCATAGCATATGAACCAGACTGTGCTAAAATATTACGTTTTGCAAAGTTTGCAGACTCAGCAGCAAAGTCAACATCTCTAATATTAGATTCTGCAGCAGAAACATTGATTTGAGTAACAGAAATATTTCTTACAGTAGACTCAAGTTTATTTTGAGCAGCACCAAGAGTTGCTCTATTTCCATTAAGTTTAGTAAGACCAGTATCCATAGTCGCGATTGCGAGTTCGGCATTAGTTCTTGTATCAACTTTAATACTTGTTACAGCTTTTCCAGTAATATCTGAAACAGAGTTTTTACCGATAGCTACTGTTTGTGTCTCATTTTGATAAGCACCAACATGGAAAGTAAATGTTCCTGATTTTCCACCTGTACCATCTAAAACAGAAGTACCATTAAATTTAGTAGTAGTATTAATATCACCAGCTTCTGCTAGAAGAGCATTTACCTCTTTAGTAATAGCTGAACGAGAATCTGAATCTTGCGTATCATTTGATGCCTGTGTTGCAAGTACACGAACTCTTTTAAGGATATTTGTATACTCTTCTAGAGCACCATCAGCAGTTTGAATAAGACCAATACCATCATTTGCATTTCTAATAGCTTGACCAAGACCTTGAGACTGAGCTGAAAGTTTATCAGCGATAGCAAGACCTGAAGCATCATCAGCTGATTTATTAATTCTAAGACCTGATGAAAGTGAATTCAAACTTTTATCAAGTTGAATATTATTCATTGTAGCATTACGCCATGCATTTTGTGCACCGATGTTTGTGTTAATTCTAAATCCCATAATAAATCCTTTTTGGGTAGAGCCTTTCGCTCTTATGTTTTTTGTATCTTGGCTTCCTTGCCTTGATAATAATAATATCGGTAGGTGAAAAAATAACTTTAGCTTTTTGATGAAATTTTATATATTTATACTTTTAACCTTTTTTCGCTACACTTTCGCCATTGAAAACAACTATACTATATATATAGGATTACTATTTGAATTTAATTATTGTGGAGTCACCGGCTAAGGCTAAGACTATAAAGAACTTTTTAGGCAAGGGTTATGAAGTTATCGCTTCTAAGGGTCACATCCGTGACTTACCTAAATCTCGCTTTGGAATTAAGCTTGATGAAGAGAGTGGCCACCTTGTACCTACTTACTCAGTGGCTAAAGAGAATGCAGCTACGGTTAAAGAGATAAAAGCTCTTGCCAAAAAAGCAGATACTATCTATATCGCGACCGATGAGGACCGCGAGGGTGAAGCTATCGGGTGGCATATTGCCCATGCTATGAAAAAAGATCCTGAGGAACTCCCTCGTATCGTTTTTCATGAGATTACAAAGACGGCTATCAAGCATGCACTCGAGTCTGCTCGTAAGATAGATATGGATATGGTAAATGCACAGCAAGCCCGCCGTATGCTTGACCGTGTTGTAGGGTATAAGCTCTCTCCACTTCTAGCATCCAAGATCCAAAAAGGTCTTTCAGGTGGTCGTGTTCAGTCTTCAACTCTTAAGCTTGTAGTCGATCGTGAACGTGAGATTCAAGCTTTTATTCCTGTTGAGTACTGGAGCATAGATACTGTTTTTAAAACAAATATTGATGCGAACCTTATCTCTCACAAGGGAAACAAGCTTAATAAAATGAGCATAGAGAACAAAGAGCAGGCACTTGCAATAGAAAAAAGTGTCAATGCGGATAACTTTGTTATAACGAAGATAGAGACAAAAGAGCGTAAATCTTCAACTCCACCACCATTTATGACATCAACTCTCCAGCAGACAGCCTCATCAAAGTTAGGATTTACTCCGAAAAAAACTATGATGGTAGCTCAGTCACTCTACGAGGGTGTCAAAACACCAGATGGAACTTCGGGTGTTATTACCTACATGAGAACAGATTCACTTAACCTTGCAGCAGAGGCAGTTGGAGCTGTTCGTGGTGTGATAGAGAATCGTTTTGGAAAGAAATACCTTCCAAAAGAGCCAAAAGTTTATACGAAAAAATCAAAAGGCGCACAAGAGGCTCACGAGGCTATTCGCCCGACTATGCTGGCGTTTACTCCTGATGTAGCACAGAGCTTTTTAAAAGCTGATGAGATTAAACTCTACCGTCTTATCTATGAGCGTTTTATGGCTTGTCAGATGGAAGATGCGAGATTTGAGCAACAGAGTATCATCTTTACAGGAAATGAAAATGAGTACCGTGCAAGTGGTAGAAAACTTATCTTTGATGGTTTCTATGCAGTAACCGGTGCAGAAGATAAAGATAAACTTCTTCCTACTCTTACAAAAGGCGACAAGGCAGAGACACAAAGTGTCAAACCTGAGCAACACTTCACAGAGCCACCAGCTCGCTACTCTGAAGCTAGTCTTATCAAAAAACTAGAGTCCGAGGGAGTTGGTCGTCCATCAACGTATGCTCCAACAGTAGCGACACTGTCTCAAAGAACTTATGTTAACATAGAAAAAAAGCAGATAGTTCCAACCGAGATGGCTTTTACTGTTACAAAAATACTCGAAGAACACTTTGCCAACATAGTAGATATCTCCTTTACTGCAAATATGGAAGAGAAACTTGATGAAGTAAGTGAAGGGAAGGTTGACTGGCAGAAACTTTTAGCTGACTTCTACACTCCTTTTATGCAACAGATTGCTGATGGAAAAGAGAAAATAGTGAGTCTCAAGCTTGCTAAACCACTTGGACGTACCTGCCCTAAGTGTGGAGAGTCTGAACTTCTACTACGAAGTGGTCGTTTTGGAAACTTCATAGCATGTAGTGGTTTTCCTAAGTGTAAGTATACAGAGCAGTGTGATGAAGAGGGTAATGCAGTAGAGAAAAAAGAGACTACAGCAGAGGAGAAGTGTGACAAGTGTGGTAAAGATATGGTCATCAAAAATGGCCGTAATGGTCAGTTCCTCGCTTGTTCAGACTATCCTGATTGTAAGAACACAAAGAGCATCAATGTCGAAGAGAAAAACTCAGAGACTCCATGTCCAGACTGTGGAGGCACTATTAGCCTCAAGAACTCTCGCCGTGGCCCTTTCTGGGGATGTAACAACTACCCAGAGTGTAAGTTTATAAGCAAGTTTGAACCTACAACTATCAAGTGTAAAGAGAAAGGCTGTAAAGGTGTTTTAGCACCTAGAACTTACAGAAATAAAGAAGTTTATGAGTGTGTGAAGTGTAAAGCAAGAACTCCTCGTGAAGAAGAGACTACAGAGACAAAATAGATGAAAATTGGCATACTCTCAGACACTCACACTAAGATTAAAAAAGCTAAAGAGACTCTTGATCTGCTTATATCAGATGGGGCTGAGTTTATTGTGCATGCTGGAGATGTTTGTGAGTTAGAGACTCTTGAACTTCTTAAAAACTGTGGATGTCGTTATGTCTGTGTTTATGGAAACAATGATGCTCATTTAGTGCAGTACCACAATAAGTATAACCTTGTCCAAGAACCTCACTACTTTAAACTTGCCGATACAAAGTTCAAACTTATGCATCTTCCTTTTTATATGACTCCAGATACAGAAATTATTATCTTCGGGCATACACATGAGTTTAAGTCTGAGTTTATAAATGGAACTCTCTTTCTTAACCCTGGGGAATCTTGTGCTAGAAATAAACCACTCTCAGAGTGTGCGATGCTCGAAGTCAAACCTAAGAAGCTCAAAGTAACCTATTACAGTAAGGGTAAAAATGATAAGAAATTTCAGAAAGAAAAATTTTGCTACGAAAGGGAAGTCTCATGAGTGAAAAAATATTTCTCTGTTCTATCTGTAATATCAATAGCGGTACATGCTTAGAGGATTGTAAATTCTGCTCGCAGAGTGTACGTTACAAGGCAGATATAGAACGCTACAAACAAAAAGATATAGCACTCATAAAAGAGGAGGCTATAAATGCCAGAGATAATGGAGCACTAGGTTTTTGTCTTGTTACAGCAGATAAGGGACTCAATGATAAAACACTTGCCTTTGTCTGTGCTGTGGCAAAGGAAGTACAGTCTGTCGCGCCAGAGTTGCGTTTAATAGCCTGTAATGGAACAGCCTCAGTAGAACAGCTCTTAGTACTCAAAGAGGCAGGTATAAAAGCTTACAACCACAATCTAGAAACAAGCGAATCTTTTTACAAAGAGATATGTACAACACACCCTTGGTCTGAACGCTATGAAACTTGCCAAAATGTCAACGAAGCTGGGCTTGTTCTTATCACTGGTGGTATCTTTGGACTGGGAGAATCTCAAGAAGATAGAGTCAGTATGCTCCACTCTCTTGCTTCACTCAACCCTACCAGTGTCCCTATCAACTTCTACCACCACAACGAAGCACTAGAACTCGCACCAAACTCTTTAGAAGTTGATGAAGCACTAGCTCTAATAAAACTCACACGAGAAACTCTCCCAAACGCAGAGCGTATCATGGTAGCAGGTGGTCGTGAACTTATGTTTGGTAAACACCAAGCTGAAATCTTTGCTGCAGGAGCTAACTCTATAGTTATAGGGAACTACCTGACTACATCAGGGAGAGCCATGAACAAAGATTTAGAGATGCTCAAAAATCTCTCTTTAGATATTGCCACAAAAGTGAACTAAAGAGTTTTTATGAGTGATAATGTAACTTTAATTATAACTATTTCACTCATTATTATGTTTTCACCCTTTGTTGCAAAATTTTTAAAGCTTCCTACTACCCCTATTGAGATGATTCTTGGTTCCATCTTTGGTTATCTAGGATTTATCCATGATGAACACCTCTTTAACATTGTCGCTGAGTTTGGATTTCTCTACTTGATGTTTATCGCAGGAACAGAAATCAACCTCAAGAATGTCCTCAATACTCCAGCAACTATCATGAAAAAAGTCTTTGTTTATCTCCTTTTTCTCTACGGTTTTGCTATTCTTTTTTCTATACAGTTTTCACTCGGAAAAATCTTTATGGTTCTGCTTCCACTCATCTCTGTTGGTCTTGTAGCTACCCTTTCAAAAGAGTATGGGAAAACACCATGGCTCAGTATGTCTATGACTGTTGGAGGTATCGGAGAGGTTGCGAGTATAGTTATTCTCACCATCACCTCCGCTACACTAGAGTCTGGTGTTGGGCTTGGGCTCTTTCAAAGTATCATGGCACTACTTGCATTTTTACTCTTTATGTTTGTACTTTTTCGTATTATGCAACTTATATTTTGGTGGTTTCCAAAGGTCTCGCTGGCACTGATGCCACATGAGGATAATAAAGAACAAGATATTCGTCTAAGTATGGGGATCTTTTTTCTTCTTGTAGGTGCTATGCTTTATCTTCATCTTGAGCTCGCATTTGGAGCCTTTTTAGCAGGTATTTTTATCCCTACCTTTTTTCAGCATAAGCATGAACTTCCTGAAAAACTCGCCTCCTATGGTTTTGGTTTTCTGATCCCTATATTTTTCATTCATATCGGTGCATCATTCAATCTCGAAGCACTTCTCATGGATGGGCTTATAACAAAGGCACTCATTATTACCCTTGTGATGATAGTAATGCGTCTTATCGCTTCGCTTGTCTTCATAAAAGAGCTAGGTGTCACCGATGC
This sequence comes from Sulfurimonas sp., assembly GCA_027082875.1. Taxonomy (GTDB): domain Bacteria; phylum Campylobacterota; class Campylobacteria; order Campylobacterales; family Sulfurimonadaceae; genus Sulfurimonas. The sequence continues at coordinate 22,704 of JALWTK010000016.1, forward strand.
TGTACTTATGGGTCTTTCACACTCTATGCCGCTAACACTCCTCATAGCTATGGCTACCCTTGCCTACTCTGCCAACTCCATAGATAAACTCCACTACTATGCCTTTATCTTAGCAGCACTCTTTCAAGTGATAGGTGTTATGATAATCATCAAACTTATAAATATTTACAAGCTAGATACTTTGAGAAAGGAGACCTCATGAGTCGTTCAGTTTTACTCCAACTCGCTCGTGACTCCATAGAAGAGGTACTTCAAGCACAAAGAACTATAGATAAAAAACAACTTTTACAAGAACATCCCCTCCTCAATGAAACTATTCCTATCTCCATCTCTCTTTATATGGGAAAAGAACTAAAGGGAACATATACATCACAGAGTGAAGAAAAATCACTTTTAGAAAACATTATCTTAGGGGCGAAAAAAGCTGCTTTTGAAGATGAAACGAGAGGGGTATTGACAACATCTGAGTATCTGCACTCTGAGGTAGAGCTTATTTTAAAAACATCAGATGGGGAGATGAACGAGAGTGATCCCGCTATTATCTCTTGATTTGACAGTCACCTTTGATATGACATGCGATGGCATAACCATGATTAAGCCCAAGAGCGATACTACCACCTGACTCTTGTGTGATGTCACCAGCTACAAAAAGTCCTTTGACATTTGTCTCATAGTTTTCATCATGAACTGGTCTACCACCCTCCTCTTTTATACCTGAACTTGCCAGAAAAGCAGAAGGAGTAGTCCCACCGATAGCATAAATAACTCTGTCAAAAGTTTGTGGCTCTACTTCTGTAAAAACAACTTTTACTCTACCACCGTCATCTTCTAGTGCTGTGATATTTATTCCCAAAATAGGTGTAACTTTTTTATGCATAATAGCATCGGTAATATTTGTTTGGTTTGTTGGATTTGCTCGTCTAAATGTTTCACGTCTATAACAGATACTGACCTCATTTTTCTCACTCAAGTCAACTGCATACTCCACAGCACTATCACCACCACCTACAACTAAAATCTTCTCACCTTCACTACAACCATCAAGAGTATAACCTATCTTTTTTCTTATACTTGAAGGTACTTTGTAAGTAGGTTTGTTAGGTTTTCCCATACGTCCAATAGTGACAACAACATTTTGAGCGCTAATGCTTTTTCCAGCCATAAAAACTTCAAAACTTCCATCTTCTTGTTTCTCTATAGACTGTACTTCTACATGAGTCTGTAGTTCTACAGAGTGGTTAGCAAGTATCTCATCAAAGAAGTCTAGTGTCGACTCTTTTGTCCCATCTACAAAGTAGATGCGTCCATCAAGTTCAACTTTTTGCCCTTTCCAATCTACATCCACACGTTTGTTCTCTTTGTAGTACTTTCGGATAGTGGAGTTATGGTTTGTATCTTTTTCAAGTAAGACAATATCTCTTACACCCTGAAGATAACTCTCAACTGCAGTGGCAATCCCTGCTGGACCGGCACCTACTATGACTAGTTCATGAATATCACTCATACTCTCTCCTCATAATTTTAAGTATGAAGTAGTTTAGCATAAGTTTCGTAATGAACTTGAAAGATAAATTAGAATATAATTTTTGCATGTATTATGTAATAAAAAAACAGATAGACAAACTCCCTAGCACTTTTTTAGGCTTTGCCGTTGAAAAGTACATCGCTTCTAAACAGAATAAAAATGTTATCTTTCTCTTTTCTAAGGATGGAAAAGTCATTCGTAAATGGGTAAAACTAGAAGAAATTATACTTCTAACAGAAGATAAAGAGTATTTTTTAAAAATTATGAAACAGTTTAAAGATGTAGAAGATGCACAGAAAAAACTTGTCGCTGATGCCCAAGCGAACCTAGAAAAAAGCATGACTAACTTTGCAGACACCATGAACTCACAGATAGTAGACTATGAAGAGATTCGTGATGCTACCGATGTGCCAGATATCTTAAAAGAACTCTAGCCTAGTTTCTCTGGAAAAGTCATCATAAACTTCTGTAGTTTTGGGGATATGACTACTTGACAGTAACCTTGTGAGCTGTTTTGTGCATAGTAGTTTTGATGATAAGCTTCTGCTGGATAGACTACTTCAGGAAGAGGGCTGACTTCTGTTACTATCTTATCGCTATAGTTAGCTTGATTGCGTTTAATAGCATCTAAAATCACCTCTTTTTCTAACTCACTTGCATAGTAGACTACAGAACGGTATTGTGTCCCACTATCAGCTCCTTGTCTGTTAAGTGTTGTCGGGTCATGGATAACAAAGAAGATATCCAAAAGATCAGAGAGAGTGATAATGTCGCTATCGTAAGTGATATCCACTATCTCAGCATAGCCACTCACACCACTACAGATCATCTCATAGTTAGGGTTAGGTCGATTTCCACCTGCATACCCACTCACTACACTGCTCACACCTTTAACATTTAAAAATACTGCCTCTGTACACCAGAAACATCCACCACCTAAAACAACTCTTGCCATAAATTTATTCTCACTTTTTTTACAGTATTATCGCGAAAAATTCTTGAGCTGAGATAAATCGCTCTAATTAATTTTCAAGCCAATAAGAGTACAATACTCTATGCCAAAAATAGATAATGAAAAATTTTATTCCTCTGCCATTGAGATGTATGGGGAGAGTGCCAGAGGTGTGAACTGGGCAAGTGTAGAGAACCAGAGAGTGCGCTTTAGAGAGATACTCAAACTTTTGCCAGAAGAGTTGAGTAGTTACACTCTTGGAGATGCGGGATGTGGTTTTGCTGATTTTTATAGATACTTAGAAAAAAAGCAAAAGCGACTAAAAAAGTACCTAGGGATAGATATACATAAAGATATGTGTGCCATAGCTAGTAAAAAGAGTGGAGAAGAGATACTGAGTGCAGACATCTGTAGAGATACTCTGCCAGTTAAAGACTTTTATGTCTGCAGTGGTGCACTCAATGTACTCACTGCATTTGAGACACAGCTTTTTATACGAAACTGTTTTCACTCTTCAAAAGTTGCCTTTATCTTCAATGCACTTTATTCAGAAGAGCCTACTATGAGTGAGACTTATAACTATCTCACAAAAGCAGAGATAGAAAACTTAGCCAAAGAGCTCTCTATCTCTGAGGTAAGATATAGCCAAGGATACTTAGAAAACGATATCACGGTTGGGTTTTTTCGTTAAGTATTTTCTCTTCTTCTTTCACCTCATAAAACTTTCTCAAAAATCTATCGAGTGGGTTAATAAGCCTGTACATTACAGGCACCACTAAAAGTGTCAGTACCATAGAACTCAAAAGCCCACCTATAACCGAGATAGCCATCGGTGCCTTTGTTTCACTTCCTAAACCATCACCAAGAGCGAGTGGGAGCATAGCAAAGACCATCGCTACTGTTGTCATAAGAATAGGACGGAGTCTTTTTTCTCCTGCTTCTATGAGGGCATCATCGGCACTTTTTCCCTTTGCCATCGCTGCGTTTGCGAAGTCTACTAAAAGGACGGCATTTTTTCCTACCATTCCCATGAGTAGCATAAACCCAATCATAACAAAGAGGCTAAACTGTAAGCCTGAGAGATACAGAGCTAACATCACCCCGATGATACTTAGAGGTAGAGCCACCATAATGATGATAGGCTGAACAAGTGACTCATAAAGAATAGCTAAGATGATAAACATTAAAATCACACTCATGCTGATAGCTGCTCCAAATGCCTTACCAGTTTTCCCCATCTCCTCAGCAAAACCAGTAAATCTATATGTCACACCCTTAGGAAGTACCTTATCTAATCCACTAGCAACATACTTCACCGCACCCCCAAGATCAAGCCCAAACAGATCAGAATAGACAGTGATCTGGCGTTCTCTATCGAAGTGATTTATAGAACTCATCGCTTCAGATTTCGTAAAACTCACAAGACCATCTAGGTAGATAAGCTTCCCATTGTTTGAGCGAACCTGCATCTTTTTTATATCTTCGACACTCACACGCTCTGCATCGTTAAAACGCAGGGTGATGTTATACTGCTTACCGTTCTCTTCTAGATGTGAGATTTCTATGTCACTTGAAAAAGCATTTGCTATCGCCTCGGCAATGCTTGCAACACTTACTCCATAGTGATCAGCTTTGTCTCTAAGTATATTTATATCTATCTGTGGTTTCATCGCGTCAAGGTTAGTATCAATATCTACAAAACCTTTCTTCTTAGACATATACTCTACTAGATTTGTTTTTGCCTCTTGAAGAAGTGCAAAACTATCTGCTTTTAGAACTATCTGAAAAGGTACAGATGCCCCTGCCCCTTTGATACTTGGAATAGCCGCTGCAGTTATAAACATCTCCTTAGAAAAAGGCTTCAGAAGTTTACGAAGAGACTGTGTCACTTCCTCTTGTGTAAGTGAGCGTTTATCTTTTGGAACCAGCTTCACATACATGAGTGCCTTGTGTTTCTCTCTTGAAGCTGTGTAACCTATGCTTAGTGTAGTGTAGCGGACATATTTATCTGCTCGTACTGCATCTTCTACTTTTTTACACTGCTTTATCATCTCTTCTAGGGATATATCAGCACTCGCTTTTATCTTTATCTCGAGTTCTGACTTATCCTCTTTTGGTATAAAGTCCATTCCTATTTTTGGAAAGAGGCTCAAAGAAGCGAAGAAAATCCCAAAGACCAAAAGAAGTGTCAAGAGTTTAAATCGAAGAAGAAAACGTAAGAGTTTTTCATACCCCTTCTCTAAACCCACAAAAAATGGCTCTGTAAAGCTATAAAAACGACTCTCACCCTTATGCAGTACTCTCGCACTTATACTTGGAATAAAACTCAATGCAATAGAGTAGGAGATGATGATGGCAGAAGCAACTGTCATCGCAAAAGACTCAAAGAACTTCCCAACTATCCCGCTCATCATAGAGACAGGGATAAAAACAGCTAAAAGCATCGCAGAGATAGCTAATATGGTAAACGCCATCTCCTTTGTTCCCTCTCGTGCAGCTTCGAGTCTACTCATACCCAACTCTATCTTTTTGTAAATATTTTCAATAACAACAATAGCATCATCAATAATAATCCCAATAGCAAGAGTAAGCCCGATAAGTGTCATCTTATTGAGATCAAAGCCCATATAGTTCATAAGGGCAAATGTTCCCATGATAGATGCAGGAATAGAGAGTGCAGAGACAAGGGTAATCGTCACATTTCGTAAAAATACAAAGACTATAAGAGCCGCTAAAAAGGCCCCATAAATAAGGTCAAACTCAACATCATCTAAAGAGTTGATAATAAAAGGCGAAGTGTCATTAAGTATTTTTACTTCAAATCGTTTTCCTGAGAGTTTTTGTAGTTCTGGGACTACCTCTTTTACTCGCTTGACAATATCTATGGTATTTGTTCCTGAGATTTTCTGTATTTCAAGCATAACACCCTGTGTTCCATCATACGAAGCATAACTTTTTGCATCGCTGAGACTATCTTTCACTTTTGCTATATCTTTAAGTCTTATCTCATCTTTGATGACAATATTTCTGAGCTGTTTGAGAGTAAGAGCATCGGAACGAGTCTTGAGGATATACTCTTTTTTTGCTTTTATGAGTTTTCCACCACCGATTTTAATATTTTCTCTTTTAATAATATCGTTGAGCTCATTAATGCTAATGTTATATTTATTGAGCAGTGTAGGATTTGGAAAGATTTTTATCTCTCTATCTCTATAGCCTATGATATTGACCCCACCGACCCCTAAAATCTTCTGCAGTTTTGGTTTAACCTTTTCATCAGCAAAGAGCATTAGGTTTTGAAGAGTATCCTCTTTTACCTCTAAAAAGATGTTAATGATGGATGCTCCACCGATGTCGAGCTTACTTACAAGTGGCATTTTAGCATCACGAGGAAGCAGTACTGCTGAGACCTTGTCTCGCACATCATTTGTCGCTTCATCTATGTTTCTCTCAAGGAAAAACTTCACGGTCACGATACTTACACCCTCGCTACTTGAAGATATAATGCTATCAACTCCACCAATTTTCGTAACTGCCTCTTCTATCTTATCTGTTACTTGAGACTCCATCGTAGAAGCCTCTGCACCAGGATAGATAGTCTTTACTGTGACTATAGGAAAGTCTACATTTGGAAAGAGTGCTGCATTCATAGACTTGAAACTCATCAGCCCAAAGATGACAAGAGTCACCACATACATGAGTGTTGTTATCGGTCTTTTTATGGCATACTTATACATCTAAGACTACTTCTCTTGTGTGATGATTTTGCCATCGCCAAAGAGTCCGACTATAAGATCTTTTGCTTTGACCTCAGCCTGCATCTTTCTATTGTTTACATCGGCACTTGGATAGATTTTACTGATTTTTCCACTATAAGAGTTACCATCGCCCTCAAGCTTATACTCAAAAACATCTCCCACTTTAACACTCTTTCTATACTTCTGATCAAACTCTACTATAAGTTTTCTTGCATGCTTTGACTGGATTTTGTAAATAGTCTTGAGTGAAACACCACTTACAGCATCTCCAATCTCGACATCCTTAAAGAAGATAACACCATCAAAGGGAGCCTTTAAAAAAGTTTTATTGTAGAGTGCCTTTTGATACATCACTTGATTTTGTGCATTTTCATACTTATATGCCACTGCGTCAAACTTTCCCTCATCTATAAGCTTTTTCACCTTCTCTTGGCGTTCATAATCTTTCTTTGCATACTTAAGTGCTGTTTGAGCACTCTCTAGTTTTGCTTTTTTGTCTCTGTTTGAAAGAACTACAAGAAGTGCACCTTTTTGCACACTATCTGCTATGTCATAATGCACACTCTCTACTATACCACCTGCATCAAATGCCAATGACGCTGACTGGCTTGCTTGGACATTAAAAGTCGCATATATTTCTGCTGCATTCAAGGAGACAATCATCCCCATCATCACTAATATTATTTTATTCATGTAGATACTCCTCTAAGTTATTCGCATTGTAGTAATAGTACAGAGCATACGAGAGCTCTAGGTTGTTAAGTGCTGTTTGGTAAGTTGCTTGGGCCTCTGTTCTTGCAGTAAGTGCATCTAGGTAGACTACATTATCCACTATGCCCGAGTTATATTTCTTTGTTATCGTTACAAGAGCACTCTTTGCTGATTTGAGGGCACTCGAAGCTGATTTTATATTGAGTTTTGAAGTTACTATCCTCTGAAGTGCTAGCTCTTGTTGGAGTTTTTGCTCTTTTGTTTTGTACTTTATCTCTTCACCAAGTGCATCTGCTTGAAGCAGTGCTGAGCGTTTCGATTTAGAGAGAGTACCAAAGTCATAAAGTCTCATGTTAAGTGTCGCTAAGAGTTGGTTTTGGTTGGATACTTGTTCTATGTTAAACCCAGCAAGGCTAGGCTCATCTGCATATCCATAAAGACTATAAGTATCTTCTATTCTAATTTGAGGATAGTAATAACTATCTATAATCTCAGCACTCATCATAATAGAACTCTTTGTAGCTCGAAGTGCACGAATCTTGTCTAGCTCCTGCGCTGCACTCTCACTCTTGATAAAAGTAGAAGCATCCAGTGAATCTATCCGCTTACCCACCTTAAGCTCTAAAGACTTCTTCAAAGAGAGTACCTCAAACTTCAAAGACTCTATGACATAGATGTTAGAGTCATAAGCAGACTGGAGTCTATCCACATCATCTTGTGTTGCAAGAGAGGCTTTTAAAAACTCTTCCATTCTTGTAAGTTGTGCCTTAACAGCTTTAGATGCCTCTTCTCTAGCACTCAGAGTTGCTTCTTTACTTTTGAGATTGTAAAAGTCTTGCACTATGGCTAACTCTATAGAGTTTTTTGTAGCCTTTTTATCGAACTGACTCGACTTCAAAGCTCCTCTCTTTTGCTCTATAGTATTCTCTTTTCGCCCACCTACATAAATATCATAGCCAATCTTTGCATACCCAGAGAAAGTCGTTCCAGGGAGGATAACATTTGGTTTATCATCGCGTTTATAATAAGCACCTATATCTACAGTAGGGTAGAGATCATTCTTACTTGAATCCATCTCACTCTTTTTTGATTGTGCCTGTAGATCTTTTGCCACTATAAGATTATTTGCCTTATCTGCAAACTCTAGCAGTGACTTGAGGCTCTCTGCATTTAACA
>JALWTK010000017.1 GCA_027082875.1 Sulfurimonas sp.
GTTATGCTCTACCACTGAGCTACTCCCGCATCCATACTCTTACTAGACTAAGTCAGTAAGTGAGCCGGAATTATAGCGGATACTTTTTTGTTTGTAAAGAGTTTTTAACACAAATTATAAAAAAAGTGGTATAATCGCATTTATAATTTATAATAGCAAACTATATATAAGGATTTTTAGATGAGAAGTGATACTATAAAGAAGGGTTTTGACAAAGCTCCACACCGTTCACTGCTACGTGCAACAGGTCTAAAAGATGAGGATTTTGAGAAGCCGTTTATTGGTATTGCAAACTCATACATTGACATTATTCCTGGACACTTTTTTCTTCATGAGTATGGAGAGATCGTAAAAGAGGCTATCCGTGAAGCGGGTGGTGTGCCATTTGTTTTTAATACAATAGGTGTTGATGATGGGATAGCTATGGGGCACGACGGTATGCTTTATTCTCTTCCATCTCGTGAGATTATTGCAGACTCTATAGAGACTGTTATGAACGCACACAAGCTTGATGCTATGATCTGTATTCCTAACTGTGACAAGATTGTTCCAGGGATGATTATGGGTTCACTTCGTGTAAATGTTCCTACTATTTTCGTTTCAGGTGGACCTATGCCTGCAGGACATAAGAAAGATGGCACTCCTATCGACCTTGCAACAGCATTTGAAGCGGTTGGACAGTTTAACGATGGAAAGATGAGTGAAGAGGAACTTCACGAGATAGAGTGTGAAGCTTGTCCTTCTGGTGGATCATGTTCTGGTATGTTTACAGCAAACTCCATGAACACTCTTTGTGAAGCGATGGGTATAGCACTTCCTGGAAATGGTACAGTGCTTGCGATGACTCCAGAGCGTATTGCAATGGTTAAAGAGGCTGCAAAACGCATAGTTGAACTGGCAAAGATGGAGAACAATGAAAAGTACAACTTTAAAAATGTTCTTAATGAAAAAGCAGTTCACAATGCTTTTGTGGTAGATATGGCGATGGGTGGAAGTTCAAACACTGTTCTTCATATGTTAGCTATCGCAAAAGAGGCTGATGTTGACTTTAAGATAGAGAACATTAATGCCATTGCAGAAAAAGTAGCACATATTGCTAAAATTTCTCCCTCACTCACAACAGTACACATGAAAGATATCGATGATGCAGGTGGAGTAAACGCCGTGATGAAAGAAGTAAGCCGCCGTTCTGCAGATTTACTAAACTTAGATGCACAGATGATTACTGGTGAAACTTTAGCTGAGCGTATTCAAGATGCTGAAATAAAAGACACTTCTATCATCCATACAAATGAAAATGCTTACTCTCAAGTTGGTGGTCTTTCTATCCTTTTTGGTAACCTTGCAACCGAGGGTGCTGTAGTAAAAAGTGCTGGTATAGATCCAAGTATGCGTGCCTTTAAAGGAACTGCTATCTGTTTTAACTCACAACCAGAAGCTATTAAAGGTATCATGGATAAAAAAGTAAAAGCTGGTAATGTTGTAGTTATTCGTTACGAGGGTCCAAAAGGTGGTCCAGGTATGCAAGAGATGCTTGCTCCTACGGCACTGATTCAAGGGATGGGGCTTGGCGAGTCTGTAGCACTTATCACTGATGGGCGTTTTTCTGGTGCTACGAAGGGTGCTTCTATCGGGCATGTTTCTCCAGAGGCTGCAGAGGGTGGACTTATCGCTCTTATCGAAGATGGTGATGAGATCGAGCTAGATGTTGATAAGCATATTTTACAGCTTAATGTAGATGGCCAAGAACTTGCAAAAAGAAAAGATAACTATGTTCCATACAAGAACGAAGTAACATCAAAGTGGCTTAAGCGCTACCAACTTTTAGTTTCAAACGCATCAAATGGTGCAGTATTAAAAACTGAATTATAATAATAAAACTATAGGAAAAAATATTGAGTGCAATAGCAATAAAATACAATGATGAAATAGTAGACTTAGTAACTGCAGAGGAACGCGGTATAGAGGGTGAGGAGATAGAGTTAGATAACTCACCTGAAGCACTTGATGTACTTCGCCACTCAACTGCACATCTTATGGCTCAAGCGATTAAATCGCTTTACCCTGATGCTGAGTTTTATGTAGGACCAACTGTAAAAGAGGGTTTTTACTACGACTTCAAAACAGAGTCTGAGATAGGTGAGGGTGACCTTAAAAAGATAGAGAAGCAGATGCTCTCATTTGCTAAGAAAAAGTATAAGATAGAGAAGTATGAGATCTCTATGGATGAGGCTAAGAACAAGTTTAAAGATGATCA
>JALWTK010000018.1 GCA_027082875.1 Sulfurimonas sp.
ATCGAGTGGATGCAGTAAAAGTGGTACAAACACTTAAGGAGAATGGTCTTTTAAAGCTTTTTTTTACAAAACCACAAGAGATAAAGCTGAATTTCAAAACAAGTGGTGCCCCTCTCTGTTTCGTAAAAATAATGGGTGACACACTACGAAATATTGGCTACTATCGTTATGTAACAGTGGCCTCAAATCGTGATGCTTCTGAGTTTACATGGAATATAGCACTTACTTCTGAGTATGTAACAGACCCTCTTATCCTTGAGCATGAACTTCAAAAAAGTGGTTGCCATATCATAGACATTAACCGTAACTCAAAAACTGAGTGGACCTATGTGGTAGATATAGCGAATGCTTTTTTAAATGTAGATACACTTCATGTTGATGAGATAACAACTCTGAAACGTTCACTCTATGCACACTGGCTTAATGTTGCTAATATTAAAGAGCTAAAGATCGTCAGTACAAGACATAATACTTGGTATCCGTACATCGCTTACTATGATGCATCTTTACACCTTCTAAAAGTAGTAAAAGAGAACTATGTACATTATAAAATTAATCTAGAAGTTCCTCAAAATGCAAAATATATGAAAATTTCAGATCTTTATACTCTAAAAAATATTAGAGATGAATTGACTCTTTATCCTAGCGACACAAACTAAGTCACCCTTCATTATCTTATTCTAAACTTTTTTAGATAAAATGTTACTATTATAAAATATAGGGCTAAATATGTTTGATGAGATAAAATTTAATAGAGTTGAGAGATTACCAAAGTATGTATTTGCTGAGGTAAACGACATTAAGATGCGCGAACGCCGTGCTGGAAAAGATGTTATAGATTTTTCTATGGGAAACCCAGATGGGGATACTCCAGAACACATCCGTGAAAAACTCGTCGAATCAGCCAAAAAAACTAAAACACACGGCTACTCAGTATCTCGTGGAATCCCGAAACTTCTTCAAGCCATAGCAGATTGGTATGAGCGCCGTTATGACTGTAAACTTGACCCTGAGACAGAGTGCGTCGCAACTATGGGAAGTAAAGAGGGTTATGCACATCTTACTTATGCCATCACTAACCCGGGTGATGTTGCCGTTGTTCCTGATCCTACTTATCCTATTCATGAGTTCTCTTTCATCTTAGCTGGTGGAAATGTTGTGAAGTTCGGTGTGAAGTTTGATGAGAAGTACCGCATAGATGAAGACCACTTTTTTGAAAATTTAAACCGAGTTTTTATGGAGTCTTCTCCTAAACCAAAGTATGTTTTAGTGAATTTTCCTCATAATCCTACAACAGCAACAGTGACACCTGAGTTTTATACTCGCCTTGTGGCTATGGCAAAAGAGAAAAGATTTTATGTTATTTCTGATATCGCCTATGGTGACATCACTTTTGATGGCTATAAAACACCATCAATTATGTCCGTTCCTGGTGCAAAAGATGTAGCAGTAGAGTCTTTTACTCTCTCTAAATCTTACAATATGGCAGGATGGCGTGTAGGTTTCTTCGTAGGAAATCCAAAACTTATTGGTGCACTCCAAAAGATAAAATCATGGTTAGATTACGGTATGTTTACTCCGATTCAAGTGGCTGCTACTGTTGCTCTTAATGGAGATCAGCAGTGTGTTACAGACATCACAAACAAGTATAACCACCGTCAAGAAGTTCTCATCGAAGCCTTTGATCGTGCTGGATGGCACATAGAAAAAAATGAAGCGAGTATGTTTAGCTGGGCTAAAATGCCAGAGTGTGTTATGCATCTTGGTTCTTTAGAATTTTCTAAACGCCTCTTAACTGAAGCTGGTGTTGCCGTAGCTCCTGGTATTGGGTTTGGTGAGTATGGTGAGGGCTATGTTCGTATTGCTCTTATAGAAAATGATAATCGTATCCGTCAAGCAGCAAAAAATATAAAGCAGTTTTTAAAACAGTTTCAAGAGGAAGCAAAATAATATGATAAAAGTCGGAATAATTGGTGTTGGAACTGTCGGAACAAGTGTCGCTCAAATTTTAAGAGATAATGCAGATGTTATCAGTGCTCGTGCGGGTGTTGATATCTCAGTAAAGAGTGGAGTTGTAAAAAACCTGAACAAAGATAGAGGTTTAGATATTATCATCACTGATAATGTTGATGATGTTTTAGAAGATGAAGAGATTGACATCGTTGTAGAACTTATGGGTGGCGTTGATGAGCCATTTGAAGTGGTAAAGCGTGCCCTGAAAGCTGGAAAAGCTGTAGTAACTGCAAACAAAGCACTCCTTGCTTACCACCGTTATGAGCTTCAAGACCTTGCAAAAAACATTGCATTTGAGTATGAGGCTTCTGTGGCTGGTGGTATACCTATCATTAATGCTCTTCGTGATGGTTTATCTGCTAACCATATCGAATCTATTATGGGAATCATGAATGGTACTTGTAACTACATGATGACTGAAATGAGTAACAATGGTGTTTCTTATGATACTATTTTAAAAGAAGCACAAGATTTAGGTTATGCAGAGGCTGATCCATCTTTTGATGTGGGTGGTTTTGATGCTGCACACAAACTGCTTATCCTTGCATCTATCGCTTATGGTATAGATGCTAAACCTGAAGATATCCTCATCGAGGGAATCGATAAGGTAAGAAGTGAAGATATCGCATTTGCTAAAGAGTTCGGTTATGTTATCAAACTTCTCGGTATCGCTAAAAAAGATGCAGATGAAGTAGAACTTCGTGTTCATGCTTGTCTTATAAAACAAGAGGAGATGATTGCAAAAATTGATGGTGTTATGAACGCAATCTCTGTTGTTGGCGACAAGGTAGGGGAGACTCTCTACTATGGTCCTGGTGCGGGTGGAGATGCAACTGCGTCTGCTGTTGTAGCAAACATCATCGACATCGCAAGAAGTGGTAAGTCTACTCCAATGCTTGGTTTTGATAGACCTATGGAAGGAAATAAGCTTACTCTTAAGTCAACTGACGACATTAACTCAAAATACTATCTACGTATAAATGTCTCAGATCGTGCAGGTGTTCTTGCAAAAGTGACGAAACTTTTTGAAGATAATAACATTTCAGTAGAGACTATGTTACAACGCCCTGCAACACAGACATCAGCAAACCTTCTAGTCTCTACACATATAGCACTAGAAAAAGATGTTCAAAAACTTATGAAAGAGTTAGAATCTCAAGATTTTGTGAATCTTACACCCGTTATGATTAGGATTGTTTAACATTCGTTAACTTTTAGTATAATTTTATTTTATTAATTCTATAATTAATTATATCAGTTATAGGATTCATTATGCTAAAGTATTTCATTTTCACTATTTTTACTCTACTGCTTACAGCATGCGGAGAAAATAATTCACACTCACCCCAAAACACTGTAACTACTCCTAGTAAATATCTTACTGTACAACATGCACCGTTAAATACATCATCACTTGTTGCAAGAAATGAAAGAATTACATTAACTTTCAGTGCCGCTCTTGATACTAATAGCATTAATAATAGTAGTGTATATTTGGAAAATAATGCTTCAGAACCTATTGGTACTCTTGTGGAGTCAAGTACATCAGATACTATCACTATCACTCCCTACTCCTATTTAAAAGCATCAACACTTTACACTGTAGTTGTGACGACAGATGTAAGGGATACACAGGGAAGATCTTTACAAGAAGATTATAGATATAGCTTTACAACCTTAGCAGACACAGTACAGCATCTTACCCCGATACTTCGATCGAGAAAACCAGATATAAATGAGACTTCAGTAGCTAAGCTTACTTCCATCGCTATTGACTTTACTGTGCCACTCTCACTAGAACCAGAGTATAGTACATCTTCTTATATCAAACTAAGTGATAGTAATGGGACTGTTTATGATGGGAAAGTAGAAGTCTTTAACTCGATTTTAAAGTTTACTCCAACTACTCCCCTCCCTGCATCTACTACAATAAGAGTAGAACTTAATCAGTCTGTACAAGATATGTATGGTAATGTAGTACCTACAGTTGCTCCGTGGAGTTTTACCACATCTGATGCAGATGCACTTATTCCAAATGAGGGTTATGGAGTGTTGAGAACACTCGAGACAAACAAAACAGCAAGCCTTGTGAAAAATATAGAAAGTAATGCAAGTAGATCCATCGTAGCGGTAGCACATGCAAACACTGTAACACTTTATGCGGTGAACTATACAGCACTTCCTACTAAGCCAACTCTCAGTACTTTAGGAAGTTTGACATTAGGCTCACAGATTACTGCACTAGAGAGTTACAATCCTGTCGTTAATGATCCACTTACTTATCTTGTCGTAGGGACTCTCTCAAATGGTCTCTATATTCTTAAAGAAGAGAATGGTACTTTAACAGAGTTAGAGAACTATCCACTTAGTGAAGCCGTATATAATGTTGCAGTTGGGACAAATTTAGATATGATGATAGATAAAATTTATGCAGTTGGTCCACAACTAGGAGTGAAAATTTTTACTCCAAATGCAACAACTCCAATACTTGCTCCTTTTAAAGATGTAAACAAATCTATTGTAGGCACTGCTCTTGATCTAGTAGATAATATAGACCAGAATAATAGTAATCTACGAAACCTGTATATCGCTGACTATGATGGAAGAGTTGTCTTTTTGGATGAGAATGGAACATACAAAAGAGCACTTGATTTTAATGGATCAGTGAAAAAGATTCTTGTTGAAAAAGATCCATTAAATATAGTACAGCCACGTTTTTTTTCTATAACATCTTTGGGGAAAGCACAAGCTTTTTGGTCTGATGGTTCAATAGGTAGTAATGTGAAAATGGATTTGCTTGATGGTTTAAGTGATGCGACTATCTATGTAGAAAGTGGACAAAGTACATCATCTTTTTATGGTTTTTACAGTGATGGAAGTAAAAATGTTACTATAGCTCAGGGAGATGCGAAACAAGGCTTGATTCAGATGAGTGATAATATTATTTCAACAGTTGTTGTGAACTCATCAATAAATCCATTTTTACTAACACTTAGTCAAAGTGGAAAGCTCTCTATAGTGAATGCGATGCAGGAGTATGAGGGACCCTATGCATCTACTTCGCCGTCTGATGGCGAAACGGGTATCGCAGCAGATGCAAATATAACTATTTCATTTGATAGTTACGGTGCATCTTATTTAGATACAGCAACAATTTCCGCAGCTAGTTTTACTTTTGTTGATGTGAACCAGTCAAGTGGTCCTATTTTTACTTTCAGTTCTCAAGTGAGTTATGATCCGCAGCAAGCATCGACGAGAATAACATATATAATAGATCCAGCAGTAAACTTAAAATCTGGAGATACCTATAGAGTCACTATTTCAAAAGATATTTCTAGTATGCTTGGTACTCAGTTTAACAATGGAGTTGATCAAAATATTAGCTTCACTATACAGTAGAAAGGGGAACGTGATGAAAAAAATAGTATTATCTTTACTAACTTTAACTGCTCTACTTCATGCCAGTTATCAAAAAGCACAAAGTTACTATGATAACAAAGAGTATAAAGCAGCACTTAAAGAGGCGAAGGCATCAACAGATGAGTATGAAAACCCTAAACTTCATTTGGTTTGGGCAAGGAGTGCAGAAGCTCTTGGTCTGAGCAATGAAGCGATGAGTGCTTATGAGAGAGTAGTGATGCTCGATGAGAACGATAGTAGCTCACGAATGGCACTCTTGAAAATATATAAGGATACAGATCGTGGGGAGCTTGCAAGTGAGTTAGGAAAAGAATTACAAAACTATAACCTTACACCAGCACAGAGAAACTCATTAAAGATGTTAACAAAGGAGAATAGTAATAGCCTAAAAGCAAAGGCGAGTATTAGCTTAGGGCATGACTCAAACATCAATGTTAGTGCAGATGGTGGACGTCTTGATGATTACTATGGATCTATTGGATCAAATGGAGAGAAAGAAACACTTTTTGCACGGATGAATGCAGAAATTAGTTATATTAATGAGTTAGGCAGTAAGGGTGGTTGGTATCTGCGTAGTGATGCAAAGCTTTATTACCAAAACAACTTTGATGCTTCGTTTTACAACCTATTTGTAGGGGATGTCTCTGCTGGTATTGGGTATGCTAGGAGTAGATATACACTCTATCTTCCAGTTGATCTAAGTTATGTAAACTATCTTGAAGTTTCACTACTTACTCAAGTAAATCTCCAACCAAGAATAAATATTAGTTTGAGTAAAAACTTTATTTTAAATCTTAATGTAAAGTATAGTAACCGTGATTACGGTGAAGCAAACTATAAAGGTATGAGTGATAGCAGTTATGGTGGTGGTGTGGGTATCTACTATCTTTTTTCTAAAAACTATCTTTATGCCACAGCCCTTTATGAAGATTTTAGTTCTACAGAGGCAATACACTACTCTTATATAGATAAAAGTATGTTGACTTTTACAACAGGTATAAACTATGAGCTAAGTTCTTGGCTTACAGGAAAACTTGACTATAGATTTAGACAGGGTTCTTATGATGATAGTAGTGATCTTCTTCACAGTTCTACAGAAAAACGTCAAGATAATTATAATCAAGTAGAGTTAAAGCTCTCTCACTTTTTTACAAAGCATTATGAACTCTATTTCTCCGATAGGTATGGAAATAATAGTTCTAACTATGTACCGGGTGAGTACACAAAAAACATAGCGATGTTTGGGCTAAGTGCCAACTACTAGGAGTAGAAGATGAAGATACTATTTTTATTATTAATGAGTTTAAGTTTATGGGCTGGTATTGGAAATATTACAGCAATAAAAGGGAGTGCTTTAGTGGTACGACATAGTGGTTCTGTAGATGCAAAAAGTGGTATGAATCTGCTTGAACATGATCGTATCCAAACACAGAGGAAGAGCCGTGTTCAAGTTATGCTTAAGGATAATACAGTAGTCACAATAGGAGCAAACTCCTCTTTTCGTTTTGATACTTTCTCTTATGATGGTACAAAAAAATCACAACTAGCTATGAGTGCGCAGAGAGGTTTCTTTCGCTCTGTTACAGGAAAAATAGGTCATATCGCTCCTGAGCGTTTTAAGGTGAAAACTGTTTCAGCTACTATAGGGATACGTGGGACTGACTTTTCTGCTAATATTATGAGTGATATGGAAGTTATTAGGTGCTATTCAGGAAAGATAACAGTTGATTTTGCTGGTCAGAGTCAAGAAGTTGTAGCGGGTATGCAGATAGAACTTCATAAAGAAAATGGTACATTAAAAGCACAAGAACCACATACGCAGAAAACAACAAGTACATCTCAAGAGAAAAAATCAGATGAAAAAACTTCAGAAGAAACAAGCATAGAGAGTACAGATATAAATACAAATGAGGTCCAAACCGAAGTTGTCTCAGATATAACTCAAATCATTAATGATCCCGTTAATGAAGAAGTAGAATCAGCACAAGGAACGGACATACCACAAAACAGTGATCCTTTCACAATAACACCTGCTACAGAAGATAGACCGGTTCAGTACTAGAGAGTAGATGAAAAACTTCTTTCTTAAAAGTACACTGGCACTTCTTTTGGGGACACTCCTCTCTTGGAGTTACCTCTTTATGCCACAAGCTTTTTTTTCACTTGATAATCGCTTACGAGATTTCATGTTTGTTTATCGTGGTGAACTTCCAAAAAGTGATAGTGTAGTTATCATAGATATAGATGAAAAGTCTCTTAAAGAGCATGGACAGTGGCCCTGGTCAAGAGATATCTTTGCACAACTTCTCTACAAACTCAGAGATGCTGGTGCTGGAATAATTGGTCTAGATATTGTTTTTGCTGAAGAAGATAGAAGCTCTCCAGATAAGTTTACAAACATCTGCAAGATTCCTAAAAAAAATATTCCAAACTATGATGCACTTTTAGCACAGAGTTTTTCTCAAACTCCAACTGTTGGAGGCTATATCTTTACTTTTGAAAAAACAGAAGAGAAAAATACACCTATGATTCCTGCAGTTTTCGTAGAAAAAGGGATGAAAGAGAGTGGAGTCTTAGAACCAAAAGGTCTTGTCCTTAACATTGAACTTCTCCAAGATAGTCTCTACTCCAGTGGATTTTTTAACAATACTCCTGATGAAGAGGGAATGATTCGTAGTGTTCCTCTTGTAATGAAGTATGATGGAGTTACTTATCCTTCTTTAGCCTTAGAGATGGTACGAATATTTAACAACAGCACAAAAGTAGAGCTTGTTGGTGATACTGCTGGGGTTAGAACCATTGAGTTTGGCGATATCACTATCCCTACTGATAAGGCAGGTCGTTTACTTGTAAACTTTCGAGGAGGAGGGCACTATTTTGAGTATATAAGTGCTAGTGATATTTTAAGTGGTGACTTTAACAGAAGTTCTATAGAGGGTAAATTTGTTCTTATTGGCACTTCTGCTGTGGGTATTTTTGACCTGCGTTCTATTCCTTTTGATAGTGCTATTGCAGGGGTAGAAATACATGCAAATGTTATAGATAATATCCTCAAAGAAGATTTTTTACACCAGCCAACAGATATGGTGATCTATGATATTATGACTATCTTTACTATAGTGATTCTCTTTAGTATACTCTTCTCATTTATCAAGTCATGGTTTATTATTCCTACTGCTATCCTCTTTCTTTATGGACTTTTTGAACTCTTTTATTGGCTACTTTTTACAGAGGGTATTGCTTTAAATCTGCTCTTTCCTCTGATTGCTTACTCTCTTACTTTACTGATGTCAGTTGGTATAGACTACATTATTACTTCTCGCCAAAAAGAGCAGGCAAAAAGGATGCTAGGAAAGAAAGTTTCCCCTGCAGTTATGGAGTATCTCTTAAAACATTCAGGGGAAGATATCGTAAGTTCCAAAGAGATAGAAGCAA
>JALWTK010000019.1 GCA_027082875.1 Sulfurimonas sp.
CTTTATCAAAGATGATAACACTCTTACCTGATTTTACCAACTCGTATGCGACACTTGAACCATTGATACCAGCCCCGATTATCGCAACATCATACATGTGTACTACTAGATGCTCACTTCTTTGATGTCTGCTATCTCCAAGATGCTCTTGTAGATACTTGCTACTAAAGATTTACGATTTTTCTTAATCTTTTCATCTTCCGCATTGACCATAACTTCATTGAAAAAATTATCTAGTTCTGGTTTCAGACCAAGTAGAGCATCAAGACGCTCCTCAAAACTATTATATGCTTTTTCATCTACTTGATTATATTTTTCAAATAAGATTTTTTCTGCCTCAGCTTCAAAAAGCTGTGCATCTACACTTAAGTGTGCATCCAAGTCTATATCTTTGGTAATATTTGCAACGCGTTTAAAAGTAGAACTAATATCTGCAAAACCCTCAGAATTTACAAGATTGTTAAGAGCATCTATCTTTTTACCAATATTTAAAAGCTCTCTCTCACCAGAAGCTAGTACTGCTTCAATGATAGATGGATTTACCTTATAAAACTGTTTGATACGCTCTATGAAAAATATCTCTAACTTCTTCTTATCAAACTCAGCATAAGATGCACTCAGAGTTTCTATGGTATAAACAATATCAAACTCAAACTCAAATGCATTCACTATCTTGATAAGTCCATTGACTGCACGACGCAAAGCGAAAGGGTCTCTTGAACCTGTTGGAATCTGCTCAACACTAAAAAGACCTATAAGCGTGTCAAGTTTTAAACTCATCGCAACAATAGCACTCATTTTTGTACTTGGCAATTCACTATCTTCACCATCTGGAAGATACTGCTCTTTTATGGCAAGTGCCACACTCTGGCTCTCTCCAGATTTGAGTGCATAGTAGTAACCCATAAGCCCTTGAAGCTCTGTAAACTCATACACCATCTCACTCATCAAGTCAGCTTTTGCAAGTTCTACTGCCCTCTCTAAGGATGCAGTATCTTCTAGTTTGTACATAAAAGCTAGGTTTGCAGCTATCTTAGCTTCGCGTTTTATCTTGTCTGCAACACTTCCAAGACCTTTAAAAAATGCCACTTTTTCAAGTCCTGCAGTGCTCAGTCCATCTCTTAAGTCATTTTCCCAAAAGAAAAGCCCATCAGCCAAACGGGGGCGAAGCACTCTTTCATTTCCAGCGATAACTTCGCTAAAATCATCTGTATAAGCATTGGATACTACACAAAATTTATTGATAAGTTTGCCATCTTTAAAAACTGGAAAATATCTCTGATGCTCTTTCATTGAGGTGATGATAACTTCAGGTGGTAACTCTAAAAAATCTTCATCAAAAGAACCAAGCAACGGAGTTGGATGCTCAGTAATAGCGACAACTTCAGCCAATAACTCTTCATCTACTTCGATTTTTACACCATTTTCTTTTTCTAATTTTGCAAATCTGTTTAAAATATCTTCTCGTCTTTGGTCTTGGAAAAGTGTTACCCCACCTTTTTGAAGAAGTTCAAAGTACTCTTTTGCCCCAACTACCTCAAGTGCATTAAAATCACTTATACGATGCACAAAAGTAGTTTTAGCAGATTTTACACCAAAAAGTTCAGCATCCACTAAATCATCTCCGAGCATCACATTGAGCCAACGGACAGGACGGATAAAACTCTCTGTATTGCTAGACCAACGCATAGACTTTCCAAAATCTAAAGATTTTATCCATTCGTTAACAATACTACCCAATAGTTCACTTGATGCTCTTCCTTTGATATCCTTTTTAAAGTAAAGCACCTCTTTGCCATTTTTTTCACCACGACCGAGTTCCTCTACACTTACGCCGCATTTTTTTGCAAAACCATGTGCAGCCGCTGTAGGCTCTCCATCTTTAAAAGCAACCACAATAGGTGCTCCGAAAAACTCTTCAACACTATCTTCTTGACTTATTTTAAACTCTCTATGCCATAGAACTAAACGACGGGGTGTATAATAGAACTCGAACTCTCCAAGAAGAGAGTACTTTTCTAAAGTATCTGCATATTTTTTTTCTATATTTTTTAATTCTTTAAGAAGAGGAACAGCTGGTAACTCTTCAACACCAATCTCTATAAGTAAAGGTTTTAGCATTTTTAGACTCTTTATGTTTTATTACCGCGATTTTATCTACTTCTTTGTTAAAAAGGAATAAATTAATATTTTC
>JALWTK010000020.1 GCA_027082875.1 Sulfurimonas sp.
GAAGAAAAACTTATATTTGTTTAGTGAGTGAGTGAAATGCGCAAGAGTTTACTCTCGCGTTTGACTATGAGCTCAAGGGAACTCTCTTTCTCATAAGCAACCTTTTGAGCTAAAAGGGAGAAACGGCAGTAGTCCTCTTTTGTGAAGTTAAGAGTTTCTGTCTCGCCGATTGAAAAGAGTCTATCTCCTATCTTTAGTTTTGAGTTATAAACAGGTGTATCTTGCATAATAGCCGAGATGTAAAGTCCATCTCTTTCACTCCAAAACATGAAGAACCCAAAGCTGTTTTCTAAGACTTTTCGTATGTTTTCTACTCGTTTTTTTAGGTAGAGTTTTTTATGTTTGAAGTCTATGATGGTAGAGAAATGTTCTAAAAAGCTATTGCCTGCTAGGTTAGGGGAATTTTCTTCATAACTTATGGGAAAGGAGTCTATTACTATTTGCTTTGCAATAGAAAAATCTTTAAGTAAAAATATATCTTGAAAACTTTGCTGATTAGCACCACTGAGACTGCTTGAAAAGAGTCCTATAATACGTTGGGATTTATATTTTTTTTTGTGAAGTATTTGTGCGAGTTCTTCATCTCCAAACTGTAAACCGCCATTGCTTCCTGTGTCTAGCCCCATCCAGACTTTTTGCTTCTCTATTTGAAGAAAAAACTCTAGGGCTTGGGTGCTATTTTGTATGAGTTTTATCTTTGTAAATTCTTTAGTATTTGAAAGTTTATTACTCAATCTTAAAGTTCTGCCCTCATAATCTATACTAATGATAAGCTCACGAAAAAAGTTGTAGCCAAGCACCCCATCAAATGCTAAACAAGAAAGAGGAAAGTTCTGTGAAAAATCATCACTGGCTACTTGAAAGTCATGAAAAAGTATGTCTCCAATCTTTAGTTCTCGAAGTTGATAGAGTGGGAGCTCTTTTAGTTCTGAAAAGGCATCTACAGTATCGAGATTCTCTTGCATTTTTTCTAATGAAAGTCTCTTTATAAGTACAGAAGAAAGGATGCTAAACGCTCCTGTATCGAAGAGAAAAGAGTATTTTCTGTTTTGTATTTCTACATCTATGAAAATTAGCCCTGCTTTATACTCAAAGGGGAGGGTAATAGAGAAGTTTTTAGGAGAGAGTCTACCTGTATTAAAGGGTGTGCTTTTCTTTTTAAATAGATTAAACATGCTTCTCTCTTTCTTAAAGTGCATAAATTATAATCAAAAATAAGTCAATAATTGATTAAAAATAGATAAAATACAGAAATAAAGACTCAGAAAAAAGGAAACTGTAGAATGAAAGCACTTGAAGAAGCATTTACAGCACGTAGTAAAAAGATTAACAAAATCGAAAAAGTAAAAGAGTTAAAACTAGCACAAGAGGCTTATGATAAGCTCGATGAGTATGCTGCAAATGGTTTTGATAGTGTTCCAGATGAGGACAAAACTTACTTTTTAAAGTGTTTTGGTATTTACTACCGTCCCGCTACTCCTGAGAAGTTTATGCTTAAACTTCGCATACCTGGTGGCTTTATGAGTGCCGAGCAGGCGAAAGTTATAGGTGAGTGTGCTAGAGAGTTTGGGCAAGATTATCTTGACCTGACAACTCGCCAGCAGTGTGAGCTTCGTTATCTCTCCATCGAGTCTCTGCCTATTATCATTAAAAGATTAGATGAAGTTGGCATTACTGCTTACCAAACTGGTGTGGATAATATCCGTGGTATCGTAGCTGATCCCTTTGATGACCTCGCATTTGATAATGTCCTCCCATCCCATACTACACTCTTAAAGCTCCAAGATGTCTTCTTAAAAAATCCTGAGTGGATCTCAACACTTCCAAGAAAGTTTAACACTTCTATAACCGGAAACTTATCTAATCGCTGTAATGCTTACGGAAATGACTGCTGTTTTGTTCTTGCCCAAAAAGATGGAATGTTTGGCTATAACCTCTACCTCGGTGGTCGCGTTGGTGTGATCGCTAGAAGTGCTGATATCTTCTTACAAGATGAGTCAGAAGTAGTCTCTGCGTTTACAGCTATCTTAGAGCTCTTTAAACGCTATGGTTTCCGTGATAACCGTAATAAAAACCGTCTCCACTTTCTCATAGAAGCAGTAGGAATGCAGGAGTTTGCAAGATCAATCCGTGAGCAAGCGGGTATAGAGTTCGCTCAAGCTGGTGAGACTATGTCCACTATGGACTATGTAG
>JALWTK010000021.1 GCA_027082875.1 Sulfurimonas sp.
GCTGAAGAGTCTTTAGGGTTACCACCAAAGCCCATTGCTATTTTACCGCTTCCTTTTGCTACGAGTGCATCAAGGGCATCACGAATTTCTAGGGAGTTTTCAGGTGCACCACAGATGGAGAGTGTATGTTCTAATCCCTTATGCTGCATCTTTGAAGCTCCCATAGCAATGATGAGATAGTCATAATCCTCTATAACTTTTCCTGAAGCAAATGTTATGGAGTTTTCTGCTTTATTTATCTTTGTTACTGCATCTATGAGAAGATTAAACTTATGTGCATCCTGTAACTCTCGAAGATCCACACACATATCTTTAAACTCGGCACCGTGTGTAGGAATCCAGATAGAAGTTGGGAAGATATAAAAGAAGTCACGGTCACTCACAAGGGTAACATCATAGTTTTTCTTTTTGAGGTGAATAGCCGCATCAACACCAGCAAAACCAGCGCCTAAAATAAGTACTTTTTTCATAAGAATGCCCTTTTATAATAATTATAAGTATTA
Source organism: Sulfurimonas sp. (assembly GCA_027082875.1). Classification (GTDB taxonomy): domain Bacteria; phylum Campylobacterota; class Campylobacteria; order Campylobacterales; family Sulfurimonadaceae; genus Sulfurimonas. The sequence continues at coordinate 504 of JALWTK010000021.1, forward strand.
TATATAAAAGAAGGTTAATTAGTGCTTATTGATAAAATATACTGCGAGCATGCTGATAGCACCACCGATAATAATATGGACTTGCATTGCTTCATCTAAGATAAGCCAAGCAGAAAACAGTGCAAATACGGGTACAAGAAACATAAAAGAGCTTGTTCTTTCACTTCCAAGTTTTCCAGAAGCCATAAAGAAGATGGTTGTGCCTATGGTCTGCCCAAAAACAGCAAGATAGATAAGTGCAGTCCAGAACCTGCTATCTTGCTCGAAGACTACACTTAAGTGGGAACTGTAGCTATAAAAGAAGGAAAATAGAGTTGCAATAAGAGAGATAATGAAACTATAGTGAATAGGGTGAATATGTACCTGCGAATGTTGCGAGAGTACAGTCACACCTGCCCAGATGAATGCACAGAGTAAGAAGTAAATGTTTGAGCCATCAAAAAAGAGTCCTAAGTCATCTAGGTTGAGGATGATAACACCACCAATAATGCCTAGGAGTATGCCAAAAGCTTGCATTTTGGAAACTCTATTTTTAAAGAGAATGAGTGTGAGCAAAAAGGTCATAAGCGGTGAAAGGGAGGTTATGATGACACTCCCAGCCCCTGCGAGTCCATACTTGACACCATAAAAAGAGCTCATCATAAAGCCTATGTTTAATACACTAGAGGCAAGGATGAACTTGATAGCTGAGAAATTGAGTCTGATGGGTTCTTTAAAGAAGTAGAGTATGGGCAAAAAAGTTATACTCATTAGAAGAAAACGCCAGAAGATGATGACATCCATAGACATATTTTCCGTGAGAATTTTCAGAGCACTCCAGCCTGTTCCCCAAAAGAACATGGCTAGAAGAAGTAGCCATGAGTAGGTGCTACTTTCTCTTTTCATAGCTATCTATTATCTTGGTGACAATGAGGTCTGAGGTGACATTTAGCGAGGTACGACACATATCTAAGAGTCTATCTACTGCGACTATGAGTGCCATATACTCTACAGGAAGTCCTAACTGGTTAAGGATAACAACCATCATGACTAAAGAGGCACTAGGAAGAGCGGCTACTCCGACACTAAGTGCTACAACAGTCACCCCAAGAAGCACCTGATCACCAAACGCCAAAGGAACTCCTGCAAGGTTGGCGATGTAAAGAACTGCCACACTCAGATAAGCAGCTGTTCCATCCATGGAGACCGTAGCCCCCAAAGGTAGCACAAAAGAGGCAGTCTTTTTATCTACCCCTGCTATCTCCTCGACAACTCGCATACTTACAGGAAGTGTAGCCGCAGAAGAGGCAGTTGAAAACGCCATGATAGGTGCTTCACGAACATCAGAGAGATATTTGTAAGGGTTTACTTTTGCGAAGAGTCTTAAAACAGTAGGAAGGGTGATAAGTCCATGAAAGAGGATAACACCAACAACAACAAGCATATACTTGTAGAGTCCAAGAACTACCTCTATCCCTTGATCGGCAATGACATAGGAGATAAGGGAGAAAACACCAATAGGTGTGAGTTTTATAATCCACTCGGCAATAACAAGCATAGCCTCACTTACAGAGGTGAAAAAATCTTTAAGGGGTCGCTGTTGCTCCTCTTTGAGATAAAGAGTAGCCACCCCAAACATAATGGCAAACACAATGATCTGCATCATAGAGCCAGAAGCTAGCGCATGAAAAATATTTGTCGG
>JALWTK010000022.1 GCA_027082875.1 Sulfurimonas sp.
AGGTGTCACGGCTCTATTTTTGATAGTAGCCATAAGTGTGTCAACATCAACACCATTAGGAATAATACGAGTCCGTTTTGCATCAGCTCCAAATTCTATCTGGATTTTTTGTGCACCTGAGTAGAGTGAGAGTATATGGTTAGAGCGGTGGTAGCAAAAGAGTCCTATCTTATCAAAGAAGTTTACCCACATGCGCTTGATGTAGTTGTACTCCTCTGGCTGTTGCAAAAGTGAGGGTTTTTTATACTCTATCCACTCAGCACTAAGCAAGTCTATCTTTCGTTCACGAGTATAGATACCGTGCTCTGTGAGAAAAAAAGGTTTATCTCTCGTATAAGAAGCAAGTGCCCCTAAAAATCCAGCATAACCAGTTGATGGCGAGTGAAAGAGTTTTGTCTGAGGGAGTTTTGCTACTATCTCTGCAAGTATCCATATAGGTTTATGAATATTCCTCAGTGTCCAAAAATAGTCTACAAAGGGTACATCTGGACAGTTTTGTAGATAGATGTTGTTAATGAAATCCCATGCTTTTTTAGAGTATAAAAAGTCATCATAAGTGACATCTTTTGTATAGAACTCTATCTTTTTTAGCATATCAGGTATATCATTCGTATCCCTTTTAAAGGAGTTATAGAGAGCTGCTATTGCCTCAAAGCCTTTTTTACTTCCCTTGCGTCTCTTCGGTTCTGGGGTCTCGCTATCATCATAGATATAGTGTACCTCTAGATGTTTGAGGTTTGGTGGAAACTCATAAGAGATCTCTAATGGTTTTCCATCAATGATAGGCATTGCCCCGATGAAACAGACACCGAAGGTGTACTCAGGGAGACCCTTCATGAGTTGGAGTATCCAGTTGGAGACACCACCCTTGATGTAAGGGTAGGTACCCTCTGAAAAGAGCATGATATCAATACTCTCGCTTGTTGGAAATGTCTGACTCATGATGCTGCTCTCCACTGCTCAATGATGGGATGAAGTGTAGCATTGAGATCTAAATCTTTTGCACCATTTAGAAGTGTTTTTACTATGGTGTATTTACCAGTGATAAAGTAAACCTCTGCAAGATAAGGGAGTATAAAAGTATTGTTATTTGGGAGTAACTCTTGTGCTAGAGTAAACTCCTCAAGAGCAGTGTCATAATTTTTAGAGAGCATATGGATTCGCCCGCTTAAGAGGTAGAGACTTGAAGTAGTAGCATAATCTTGAGAATTTTCTTCTATCTGTGCAATGTGATCTTCAAAAAAAGATTTTGAAGCATCAAGATACTTAAGAGACTCGTGTAAAAAACTCTCTTTAAGACTCTCATGAGAAAGCTCAGTATAGACCATTTCCCAGTAAAGAAAGGCTAGCTCTTTTTGTGCAAAGGCAATTTTTTTCTTATCTTGATTGTGTGTTTTACTTGACTCTTCCTTTATAAGTGTCAACTGTTTATTTATTTTAGAGTTTAAAGCTTTTTCTGCCTTGTTGATCACAGCATAACCAAACATACGAATCTCATCATCACTACTTGTGAGTGTTTGGCGAATAATTTTGAGGTTTGTTGGAGAGATATTTGCAGCAAGAGAGGAGAGGGCTTTGAGCTTTTTTGACTTTTGAGCATAAGAGCTGTTGATAAGTTCTGTGAGTGATCCTTCACCAAATATACGTTCTACTTTCAAAAAAGATGTCTCAAATTCATCAAGATTTAAAAAACTTGAGCTCACTTCTTGCTTCTCATATTTCACATGATTCATATAGTAAACAACCCAAAAAGTTAAAATATAACCAATAAAAGGGATAGGTAAGTTAAATAAAAAGATAAAAAGAAAGTTCGTAAAACGGTTATTTTTATGGAGGGATGCTTTAAATAAAAACCGAGTAAAAGCATTTTTATCCTCTACTTGTTTTGCTCTAGTTTCATCTTCAGCGAGTGTTTTTGCATTCTTTGCATCAAAACGCTGACCTAAACTTCGAGCAGAGAGAAGAGATACTATAAGACCAAAGAGAATATGTACTAGATAGATAGCAAGAAGATGGGTTTCATAAAAATGAAAAAAACTATGCATTATAATCTTCTGTAATGTATTTGTTGAAAAGTTTACTCTGTTTCATATTAAAGGTCATATAGTTAAAGTTTTTATCTTTCTCTTCATCTAAAGAGTTGTTTAGACGGTTGAGATAGCCAAGTGCCGCTGACTTATCATGTAGAGGAAAGAAGAGCGTAACATAGTAAAGCCCCTCATACTCAACAAGTGTTACTAGGTCGAGTGAACGTAGCATTTTTATGATCTTTTCGTAGATACGAAGGGCTTGGAGTTCATTATCTATACGAAGTACAAGTAGGATGGAATCAACATGAAACTTCTGATAAAGATACTGCATACGAGAGTACTCATAACGAAATTTTTTATCTGCAACAATAGGAATCTCATCATGAAGTTCTAGTCTATTTTTTTCTAAAATTTCTAAAGAGAAGTACTCTAATAGTATGGCGATAGAGGTGAGGTTCTCTTTGTTAAAAGACATAAATGGCATCTCATCTATGATAAGAAGGGAAATAACTTTCTTATCAATAACAGAAGGGATTACTGCTATAAAGTTACTCCCCTGACCCTGTTGCAAGGGTGTACCTAAATCATCACTTACATAGATAGGCTGTTTTTTTGTGAGTGCTTTATCAACAAGTGTGTCAGCAAGAAGCTCCTCTATGGTGTAAGTTTTCGAGGTAGAATTTTTAGCTATAAGTGTATTTTTGGGTGTGAGTTCTTTCTCTTGGATATCTTGTTTGAGATAAACAACCCTTGCACTTACAACAGAGAAAGATTTTGCAAGCATAGTTAAAAAGTTTTCATAATAGTGTTTGTTGTTTTGATCAATATTACTCTCTTCACTGCTATTTTTATTTAAAGTAATGATCTTTTCAATAGAGTTACGAATACTCATAGGTTTGATAACATAATTTTTTTCAAGCTGATCATGAGAAATTTTTAGTGAATAAAATGCCTTGGAAAGTTCATCTAGTTTGACAGACTTATAGGCGGATTGGATCTCGGCTGCTTTGATTTTTGTCGTCCAGAAGTAGTGAAATTCACTAAAAATAAGTGCCATCATAAGGAGTACTAAAAAGTCTAAATAGGGAAAAACAGGATAGAAGTACCACATAGAAGCGGAGATCATCCCCAGACTTAAAAAGCCATTTTCAAAACCATGAAAAAGAGTTACTACTGCAAGAAGTATCATCAGCACTGAAGCTTTTGAATCTAGCATACAGATATCTTGAGGATTTATGAGATATCTTATGCCAAAAAAGAGTGCAAAAATACTAAATGTTTCAAAATAGGCATACTGATGAAGAGAGTCTAAAAATCGTGTAACTCTTGTTCTCTCTTCAATACTATTTAAGCGCATTTAAAAAACCTAATCCTCTTCCATCATATCTATAAGGAGCTTTTGTGCTGTAATTCCTATTGATGAGTTACCCCAGTCACTATCTGCCCCAGTTGCACTCCATACAAGTTTCGCATTTTTTGTTTTGTAGAGACTTAGCTGCAGACTTACAGCAGGCTCTCCATCTATACCAGTCTTATAACGCCACTCACTTACTCCACCATACATAAAGTACTTGGATCCATCTTCTTTGGCAATTTTTCTTGCCTTTTTAAGTGAAGGAGTTTTCTTTGAGAAGTGGTTTGTCACCTTATACTCTTTTGCAAGAAGAATACCTTCTACTATGTTTGCTGCACGCATACCTGCACGAGGAGTGTCTGTGTAGTTGTTGAGTCTAAAGAGTGAGATTTTTATGTCGCGTTTTACTTCATAAGTCTCATTGTTTTCTACATAAACAGGAGGCAGTACTTTGTTTGTTGCTATAAGTGCAGATGTAGAACAGCCACTAAATAGGGTCAAAAGCAGTATGGAGAGTGCTAGTGTTAATTTCATTTTGTAATCCTTGTATAATTATATCTTTATTATATCGGTTCTCAGCTTTAATAAATGAAGGAATATTATCAGATAAATCTGAGTAAATTCTAGAGAGATTATGATGAATCTTTAGAAATGCCTTTAAAATGCAAATAATCTTCATACTTGGAAAAATAGAAGTTTAGAGCTTTAAACCCTCAAGAGCTTTGAGTTTATAACTTCTTCTGTGAATAGGAGAATAACCATACTCTTTTATCATCTCAACATGAGCTTTTGTACCATATCCTTTATGGCGTTCAAAACCATACTCTGGGTAAATCTCAGAGTCTCGGATAATGTTTCTATCATGTGTCACCTTAGCGAGGATAGAAGCAGCACTAACTTCTGCTACTTTCCCATCAGCCTTTATCATAGTCTCTAAACCCTCTACTCCAAAAGAGGTATTTCCATCGAAGAGATACTCAGTTGCATTTAAACTACTTTTTATCTCAAGAAGGGCCTCTTTCATGCATACAGAGAGTCCTTTTGTATCTATATCTTGAGGAGATATAGTAACTATGTGGTAGTAGGTTTGTGGAATAATCTCGTCATAAAGTTTGTAGCGTTTTTTCTCACTAATCTTTTTAGAGTCATTTAATCCCTCTATTTGTGTGTTCTCTGTAAAAATACATCCAGCTACAACCAAGTCCCCAGCAATAGGTCCACGACCTGCTTCATCTATTCCGCATAACATCAGCACTCCTCTTTAGTTAACGAAATTATAACAGTATGTTATTTAGATTTGCTATAATGTCTAAATGGATATACTAATCGTAGAAGATGATAAGATCGTTGCAAAGCAGTTGGCTAAGTTACTCACTAGTGAAAAGTATAGTTGTGACATCGCCTTTGGTTATAGAGATGCACAAGAGTGTATAGACAAAAATAGCTATGGGCTTATCCTACTCGACTGGAATCTCGGTGATGGAGATGGACTTGAACTCCTTAAAGAGATACGAGAGTTTGAGATAAAAACGCCAGTCCTAATGCTCTCAGCAAACTCAGAGATAGATGATAGAGTTGCAGTCCTTGATAGTGGTGCTGATGACTACCTCTGTAAACCCTACTCAAATGTGGAACTCCTCGCACGTATGCGAGCACTACTGCGTCGTGAAAGCCTCGAAAAAACTGTAAATATAGTCATAGGAGATGTGACACTTGATACTGCTCATCGTGAAGTCTTTGTCTCAGGTGAAAATGCCAACCTTACAACAGCAGAGTTTGATCTGCTTGAACTTTTTATGCAAAATGCAAACCAGGTCCTTACTCGTTACCAACTTAGTGAGCATATAAACAAGGATAATTATGGAGTTAAAAATAGTAACATCGTCGATGTACACATAAAAAACCTTCGTAAAAAACTTCAGCAAAAAGATTTTATACTTACAGTTCGTGGTGTTGGGTATAGAGTAAACAAATAAAAATCTTCATTAAAACTTCATTAAGCTGCTCTATCATTTCTTTTCAATAGATAAAAATTCTATTAGATTTACTGAGGAGTACATTATGAATGTAAACAATAGTAGCCTTGCCCAGATAAATTATTCTCAACTGCAGAATAATTCATCTGTTCAAGCGCAGAGTGCACAAAGTGGTTTTTCTCCAGAGTCAGCTCCGATGAGCGAAGCAAATGAGGGAAACGATCATGATGGGGATGATGGTGCTAAAAATAGTCTAGCACAGAGTGCTCAAGCCCTCAACCAGTTATTGAACAAACAGAAAAACAGTGTTTTTCCAACAAGTTCACAAGCACAGCAAAGCTCAAAAGAGCAAGACCTTCAATCTATTTTGATGAAAAGTATTGAATCGCTCTACACTTCATCATCTAAAACATATGCAAATAATGCGATGAGTGCATTTACAAGTGGGATGAGTTTAAAAGCATAGAGTGTGTACAGTTACAAATTTCAAATATTTCGATCTCCTTGTAAGTTGCTATTTGATGCCCCAACAGAAGCATTTGCTCAAGAAGTTGCAGGTCTCTTATGCCAAAATACAAAGAGATTAGAAGATAAGTACAGCTTTTTTTCTGAAGATTCAGAGCTTAGTAGAGTCAACAAAAGAGAGAGCCGTCATGTGAATGTAAGTGATGAGTTCGCCGGATTGTTGGCTCTTTGTGCATTTTATTATGAAAAAACATCCTCGTGTTTCGATATCGCCTATGCAGGAACAATGCATAGTATCTTCTCTATATCCTCAATGCAAGAGTACCAAGATAAAAGAAAAAGACTATTGCCCTATGCTCATTTCTCGCATCTACATATAGATGGAAACAGTATAGAGTTTTCCAACGACTATACAAAACTAGATCTTGGTGGTTTAGTTAAAGAGTATGCTGTGGATCAATCTATTTTATTATTGAAGCAGTATGGTATTACATCAGCATTAGTAGATTTTGGTGGAGATGTAGCTGCCTTTGGTAGCTATGATAATGAGCTGTGGAAGATTGGTATACAAGATCCAGAGAGAAGTGAGCACAATTTACAAAATGTTATATTAGATAATGCTGCAATATGTACCTCCGGACATTCCAAAAATTTTTATATGATTGGCGATACAAAAATATCTCATATTCTCTCAAAGAAAAAAAGTGCTTATAAGCAAGTAAGTGTTCTAGCCTCAACAGCAATAGATGCAGGTGTTTGGAGTACAAGTTTACTCATAGATAAAACTCTTCAAGTACCTAAGCATATCAATGTACTTAGATGTGTATAAAACTATCTATCTGTCTATATTATCTTCATTTAATCTTCATAAAATTCTCTTAAAATTCGATAATATAAATTTCAAAGGATTTGATATGAAAGTATTATACTTCATCATTTTAGCAATAGTAACAGCACTTTTAACGGGGTGTGAAGGATCTACTTCAGATCATCACCAAGGTGTCAACTGTGCACAGTGTCACTCGGGTGGAGAAAATGCATTTACTTCAGGTGCAAGTATCTTTAGCACACTAAATGCAGGTAACTCTACAGAAAAGAGTGCAGATAATTACTCACTTCGTTTAGTTCTAGCACAAAGTGGTAGCAAAATCAACTATTCAACTGGTCGTGGCAGTGGAAATGCACATGCAACATTTAATGCAGGTGTGGCAAGATACACAGCACAAGTCGTGGATGCTCAAGGTAATGTAGTTAACTCTTCTGCAACTAACTCCCATGATTCTTCTCGTTTTGATTGTAACCGTTGTCATACTTCATCAGGAGTCAATGGTGCCCCTGGTCGCATAGTCTCTTTTAAGTATACTCGTCTAGCAAAATCTTTTGCTCAAAATAACTAAAAATACTCAATATCTTTAGTTAAAAGATTTCATTCTTCATGAAATCTTCATAAAATTATCTTATAATACAGTAATTCAAATTTTAAGGGGTTTTATAATGAAAACAAAATATATCATGAGTCTAGCAGTAGCAACAGCTCTGTTAACAGGATGTGGTGGTGCTTACAATTCTAGCAATTCTATAACTGGAAATACAACAGCAAGTAACACTATAAAGGTACAACGCGGGCCAATTCTTGGCGCAAAAGTGGTAGATGCTCAAGGAAAAGTGGCAACACAAACAGCAGCGGGCGAGTATACCTTTGCATCAGCACCTTCCTATCCTATTTTGGTAACAGGTGGAGTTATCGATATGGATAGAGATGGAAAAATCTCTTTTGGAGATGTTGTAAATGACATGAACCTTTCCACTGTGAAAGGTAGTGTAGTAACACTTCTTACAACATTAGCTGCAAATGCCAATACAAAAGCGGGAATAGATACTTTAGCAAGTAGTCTCAATTTAACTCAGGCAGATATCTACTCTAAGATACCGACAGATTCTAAAAAAATCGAGGCTATTTCAAATGTCATTTATAAATATGCAAAAGATAATAATATTACAAATCTTTTAGAAACAAATGCAACACTCAATCTTAGTAGTAGTGTAAAGGCAGAGTACAATAACTATATGCAAGATGCCGGACATAGTGCAAAAATAACAGAACAAAAGATAGTAAATGCACTAGCAACAAAAGTGACAAAGTTAGAGAATGATGCTGAAGTAACTGCAAAACAAGAAGAGGTAAATAAAACACCTTCACAAGAGGAATTAGCAAAAATAGAGACACATCTTTCACAAGTGAAAAATGATTACGAAAGAGAGAATGGTGATTTAGGGTATAAAGAGTCTGGTTCTACTTCATATCATAATCAAGGTGTTAACTGTGCAAAGTGTCACTCTGCTAGTGGAACATCTTCTATAATTTCTACTATTGTTAACTTTTTTGAATCAGATGATTCAGGAGAATCGGATAGTCCAAAGAGGTCAGAAGGTTCAGAAAGTTCTGAAGGTTCAGACAATGGATTTACATCAGGTGCAACTATTTTTACCGCACTAAATGCAAGTAATTCTGCAACAAAAGCTGCAAATAACTACTCTCTGCGTTTAGTTTTAGCACAAAGCAGTGAGAAGATAAATTATCGTACTGGCCGAGGTTCTGGAAATGCAAATGCAACATTTAGCACAGGTGGTGTGGCAAAATATACAGCACAAGTACTTAATGCACAAGGTGTAGTAGTCAACTCATCTGCAACAGATTCTCATGATGCTTCTCGTTTTGATTGTAATAAATGCCACACTTCATCAGGAGCAAATGGAGCACCAGGAAGAATTGTTTCTTTTAAGTATACTCTCCCTGCACAACAAACAACAGGCGGAACAACAACTGGAAGCACGACAGGCGGAAC
>JALWTK010000023.1 GCA_027082875.1 Sulfurimonas sp.
CAGGGATATTTAATATGAGTGCACGCAGTGGCTTTGCAACTTGAATAGCTGCTAGACCTATGCCATTTGTGTTTATCATTATTGGGTACATACTATCGAGTAAATCATGAAGTTTTTTATCAAAAATCTTCACTTCTTTGGACTTCAAACGTAATCTTTTATCTGGGTACTCTACTATAGTTAACTTCATTCTACTTCTTTATGATCGTAATGAGACCGCATAGTCAATATTTTTTTTGCTATAAGCTATTTCAATCCCATCAATAGCACTCACAACTATCTCTTCAACAGAATATGTCGGATCAATATTCGTCACACCTATTGAGAGTTTAAGTTGAATCTCACGGTCTGCTAAAAAGAAGTTTGAGTTTGCAACAAGGTCGATCAATCTCTCACTTGCTTTTTTCGCAGCTTCAATATCTGTATGTTTTAAAAGCATCGAAAAAACACCATTGCCATAGTAAGCGACAATATCACTTCGTCTTGATGTTTTTAAAAGTAATCGGGCGATAGTACGAGTCATCAAGACTATCGCTTTTTCATTATTTACACTCTTTTTCAGATCACGGCATAACTCAATCATAATCAGAGAGCTTTTATGATGAAACTCTTGTATTAGTCCCATCTCTTGCTCTATTTTTGTCAATAGATAGCGTTTGTTATAAACACCAAATTGATTGTCAAATATAGTTTCATTCTCTACATTTTTAATGATTTTTGCAGTATCATCGTAGATAGACTTCATCTGAGAACTTTGTGTTTTTAAAATCGAGTTGAGTTTTGAGACATCACCCTCGAGAGTAGCAACTATACCTATAGCCTCTTTAATCTCAGGATGTTCTCCTAACTCTTTTTTACGCTTTTCTAAAATTTTTGTCATTAAGGACATATTTTTATAAAGAGTTGCTGTTGTTCCCAATAAGCTTTTAATTGCACCAAAACCTTTTTTAAGACTCTGTTCAAGCAAAATAGTACTCTCAGCTTCATTACTCTCTTCAAGTTCTAACATGGAGTGTATCTGTTTTCGTAGTGTTTCACTCTTATCTTCTAGAAGTCTATCAAAATAGAGAGAGAAATTATTTGGGGTGGGAGGGAGATTATCTGCAATAAGTGCATGTAAAACCTCTTTTGAGTATATCTCTATATCGCTAGAAGGGTTATCCATTCTTAAAGATTCTATAACAGGAGTATTGGTAGGTGCAGTTGATTCAGAATCAGCATCTATATTTCTGCGTGTTCTACTTCTTAAAGTTCCTGCCATAGTTTCTCTCCCTACTTCTTATCGTTTTTTGTTAAAACTTCGTCGATCATTCCGTATTCTTGTGCTTCTGTAGCACTCATAAAGTTGTCACGATCAGTATCTTTTTCAACTTGCTTTATAGTTTGACCCGTATTTTTTGCAAGAATACCATTAAGCTCAGCTTTCATACGAAGAATCTCTTCTGCTTGAATCTGAATATCAGTTGCTTGACCTTGAGCACCACCTAAAGGCTGGTGAATCATAATACGAGCATGAGGAAGAGCATAACGCTTACCTTTCTCACCAGAACTTAAAAGAAATGCACCCATAGAAGCAGCTTGACCAATACAAATAGTAGCAACATCAGGACGAATATAGTTCATAGTATCAAAAATCGCCATACCAGCAGTTACAACACCACCTGGAGAGTTGATATAAAAATAGATATCTTTCTCTGGATCTTCCGCTTCAAGAAACAAAAACTGTGCTACTATAGTAGAAGCAACTTGATCGTTAACCTCTCCACTGAGCATAACTATTCTATCTTTTAGAAGACGAGAGTAGATATCATAAGAGCGCTCACCACGCCCTGTCTTTTCTACTACATAAGGGATGTAAGACATAACTTACGCTATCTTTTCGTTAAGAAGACCCGAGAGAACTCTATCTTCTACCATTGACATTTGGATAGCTGGAAGGTATCCCGCATCTTTATAGTGATCATATGCTTTTTGAGGATCTTGACCTTGTTGCATAGCTTCAAAATAGATAGTCTGCATAACTTCTTGCTCTTCTATCTTTACACCTTTTTCAAGTGCTATAGCATCTATGATGAAAGTAGCTCTTACACTTCTTACAGCTTCTTCACGGAAAGTTTCACGAAGTTCATTTAACTTGTCTGCATTTTCACGAAGCTCTTTAATCTCATCTTCACTCATAGTTCCAGCTTTCTTGTTAAGAGCCATATCTATCTCTTGCTCAACAACAAACTCAGGAAGATCAAAAGTTAAAGAGTCTACTAAAGTTTCGAGAAGTTTTGGTTTTAAGTCTTCATTATAAAGTTTACCAAGAGCTTCGTTTTCAAGTTGAGTTTTTACTTGCTTTTTAAGTTCATCTAAAGTGGCATTCTCTTCACCCGGAAGCATTTTAGCAGCTAATTCATCATTAACCTCTACTTCTTCTTTTACTTTTATACCAGTTACTTTTACTTTAAACTCAGCATCTTTACCAGCTAAATCTCCACCGTAGTTCTCTGGGAATGTAACATTAATAGTCACTTCTTCATCACGCTTTACACCAACAAGTTGATCTTCAAAACCTGGGATAAATTGGTTTGAACCAAGCTCAAGTGCATGACCCTCTGCCTTACCGCCATCAAATGCAACACCATCAATAAAACCTTCAAAATCGATAACAGCAGTATCACCAAGTTTCATTTTACGATTACGCTTAATGTCTACTAATGGAGACTGAGACTCTGCTAAAGTTTTGATACGAGCATCAACATCTTTATCACTTATCTCTGGTTTTTTAAAGTCAGGAACAGATGTTGTGATCTCTCCAAGCTCGATAGCAGGACGCATTGCAACTTTCACTGCTACTTCTATTTTATCATCACTCTTATCAAATTTAGTAATATTTGGTTCACCTATAAGAGATTCATTAGAGATCTCTAGCTCCTCTAAACCTTTAGCAAGAACACCACGCAGTGCTTCAGATTCAGCATCTTCTACTAGCTTCTGACCATACTGCTTCTTAATGATAGCCATTGGTACTTTACCCTTACGGAAGCCTTGAACATTTGCAGTCTTGCTAAGTTGTTTAGCGATTTTCTCAATGTTAGCGTTTACCTCATCCATAGAGATTGTAGCAGTGATTTCCGCGTTTGCAGAGTCGATTTTTGTTGATTTGATTTCCATCAATTTCCTTTATTTGATTGTTAAGTAATAGCCGAGGACTATTTTTATTTTGCTTATATTAGCAAAAAACTGCTTTTATCTAGCTTTTACAGAGTTTTGGTCTAAAATTTAATACCAATAACCAGACAACTGCCACATCTATCATCACATCTGCAAAGTTAAATACAGCAAAACCACTCTGTCCAAAAAGAGGATAAGGCCAAGCATGGTAGTAGAACATATCTACTACACCCTCATGCACAAACCTATCATATACATTTGAAAAGGCTCCACCTAATAAAATCCCTACAGGAAGTGCATAACAGAGTTTTTTGAGATAAAACACGTAGCCTAAGACACTTACTACAAGTCCTAACTGTATATATTTAAGATACTCAGCAAGAAAACTAAACATGGAAAATGCCACACCCTTATTATATACGAGAATAAGATCCATATATTCACCATAGTACCTATACCCATCCACAAAAAGTGACTTAATATTTTGATCTACTATAAAGATACCTACTAGAGTAAAAAGTAAAACTGCTGAAAAACGCAGTGTATGATTTAAACTAGGCATTGAGAGCTTTAGTAAAGAAATCGCTAAGTTCATTCATTCTTTTTCTCATTAGCTTTGCATCCTTAGCTTCAAGGAGTATACGAAGTTTATTTTCAGTCCCAGAGTAACGCACAAGTTGTCTGACACCCTCTCCTTCTAGAGCTTTAAGTTTCTCAGTCAGGCCTTTGATCTCTTCTAATGGTGTTTTATTTTTCACATGAAGATTTGTAAGTTTTTGAGGGTAGAGTGGAAAAGGGCGAAGTACCTCAGAAGCGGCTTGTTTTTTATCTAATATAAGAGCAAGTACTTGAAGAGCACTCACAAGCCCATCCCCAGTCTTTGCAAAATCATGCATTATGACATGTCCACTCTGCTCTCCACCGAAGTTGATCCCCTCTTTTTTCATTATCTCAAGTACATGCTTATCACCAACATTTGAACGCCATAGATTTAAACCATTTGCACTCATATAGTCATCTAAACCTTGATTACTCATAACAGTAGCGACAATACCACCACCTTTTAAAAGTCCAAGTTCATTTAAGTGAACACCCAGAGCACCAAGAAGCTGATCCCCATCAACAACCTCGCCCTTTTCATCTACGACTACGAGTCTATCAGCATCTCCATCAAGGGCTATTCCTAAGTCTGCTCTATACTGCACTACAGCTTCACTTACATTACGAGGATGAAGTGCCCCACACCCTTCATTTATATTAAAACCATCAGGTTTATTGTGCATAACTATCACATCCGCACCAAGCTCTTCAAGTACAGTAGGACCTACCTTGTATGCAGCACCATTTGCTGTGTCTAAAACTATACGCATCCCTTGAAGAGTAAGACGACGAGGAAAAGAGTTCTTGAGTTGTACAATATAGCGCCCAATTACATCATCTATACGTTTTGCTTTTCCTATAGACTTTGCAGTGACTTGTGCCTCACATATTTTCTCATCATCAAAATAGATACTCTCTATCTCTTCTTCTACTTCGCAAGGGAACTTATCACCCTTACCATCAAAAAATTTAATCCCATTATCTTCAAAAGAGTTATGAGAAGCAGATATCATGATTCCTGCATCACAACGCATATTTTCCGTAATAAATGCAATAGCAGGTGTAGGCATCGGCCCTATCTGTATAACGTCAAAACCAACAGCAGTAAGACCACAAACTATGGCGTTTTCTATCATATATCCACTTCGGCGTGTATCTTTACCTATAAGAATTTTATTCGTCTTTGCCGTTTTTTTAAGATAGATCCCTGCCGCCATGGCCACTTTCATAGCAACTTCAGCACTTAAAAAAGTACCAGCTTCACCTCTTACCCCATCTGTTCCAAATAGTTTCATCTCTTTTCCCCGCTTTTTTCAAAATATTTTATTATGATCGAGCAGTAGTTTACATAAAGAGATAAAGGAAGAAACTCAGACCGAAGGGAGGATTTGCTCTCTTTTTTTATCTCTTTATGTAAACGGTCGCCAACAATTCAAGTATTTTACCACCCTTTAACTTAATTTTAATTATCTTTAAGCTATTATTGCGCACTTAAATTCCAAAAAGGACTCAAAATGGCAAATCACAAGTCATCAATCAAGAGAATTCGTCAAACACTCGTTCGTACAGAACGTAACCGTTTTTATAGAACTCGTCTTAAAAATATCGTTAAGGACGTTAACTCAGCTGTAGAAGCTGGTAATAAAGAAGAAGCAACAGCAGCACTTAAAGTTGCTAACCAGCAAATTCACAAATTCGTAAGCAAAGGTATTCTTAAAAAAGAGACTGCTGCTAGAAAAGTTAGTCGTCTACACAAATCTGTAAACGCTATATAATTAGAGCATAAATTATGCTCGCAGATAAACTCACTCCGTTTATCAACCGCTATAATGAACTCGGCGAATTGCTGAGTTCACCTGACATCACATCTGACATCAAACGCATGACAGACCTCTCAAGAGAACAATCAAATCTTTTACCAATAGTAGAAAAAGCTAAAGAGTACCAAACTTTAATCGCAGATATTGCCGATACAAAAGAGATGCTTAGCGATCCTGAAATGGGTGAGATGGCAAAAGAAGAGCTCAAAGAGTTAGAACCACAAAAACCACTACTAGAAGAGGATATAAAACTACTCCTTCTTCCAAAAGATCCAAATGATGATAGAAATATCATCGTGGAACTTCGTGCTGGTGCTGGTGGTGATGAAGCAGCTATCTTTGTAGGTGATCTTTTTGATGCCTACACTCGCTATGCAGATCTTAAAGAGTGGAAGATAGAACTTATCTCTAGCTCTCCATCTGATGCAGGTGGGTATAAAGAGGTAACTGCTCTTATCAAGGGTGAACAGGTTTATAGTCGGTTGAAGTATGAAGGTGGAACACACCGCGTTCAACGTGTTCCTCAAACAGAGTCTCAAGGTCGCGTTCACACCTCAGCAATAACAGTAGCAGTAATGCCTGAAGTTGATGATGTGGAAGTAACTATTGAAGATAAAGATCTCAAGATTGATGTTATGCGCTCTTCTGGATGTGGTGGTCAGTCAGTAAATACTACCGATTCAGCAGTACGTATTACTCACTTACCTACTGGCTTAGTTGTAACCAACCAAGACCAGAAGTCACAACATAAAAACCGCGAAAAAGCGATGAAAGTTCTTAAAGCAAGACTTTTTGACCTTGAGATGCAAGCACAACAGTCTGAAAATGCAGCAGAAAGAGCAGCACAAGTAGGAAGTGGTGATAGATCTGGACGTATTCGTACATACAACTACCCACAAAACCGTATGAGTGATCATAGAATTAACCTTACTCTCTACCGTTTAAATGAGATTATGAATGGTGGACTGCTTGATGAAGTTATCGAACCACTTATAGCTGATAACCAAGCGAAGATTGTCGAGGCAGCTGGACTCTAAGTCTAGCTATTCAACTCTCTCCCACTCAGTATTAAAAGTATTAATAACACGACCTTCAAAAGTAATAGTTCGCTCATTAACCCCAAGATAAAGTGTTTCTCCACTGGTCGGATAAACCTCTATACTCTCACTTACTTCACCCTCTTGCAGGGCTCTATAAAAACATGCTGCCATCCCTGTTCCACAAGCAAGTGTCTCATTCTCAACACCACGTTCATAAGTACGGACTTTCAGGTTTTCACCCACAACACAGCAGATATTTACATTTGTATTGTACTTAAAACGCAACTCTCTTGCTTCTTCAAGATCAAAATTATTTACATTATCTTGAATACAAACTAAATGAGGCACACCAGTATTAAGAAGCCACCAAGTTTTTCCATTGTGCTCTATATTTTTTTCAAGTATCGCAGGAGGAGTAAGCTCACTCATCACCATAGCACTCTTTGAACTACCTGCACGAACTTCTGCGTTTATTACACCCGCCCCGGTTAAAAAGCTCATCTTCTCTTTTGCAAGTCCATGGTTAAATGCGAAGTGTGCACAAGCACGTGAGCCATTGCCACACATATCTGCATGACTGCCATCAGCATTATAAAACTGCCACTCAAAGTCGTACTCTTCAGAGGGAACAACGACTATTAAACCATCAGCACCCACACCATCTTGACGATGACATAACTCTTTTGCCAACTCTGTTCTATCTTCTTTTACTTTACTTGAAAATAGAACAAAATCATTTCCGTTTGCACTGTATTTAGCTAAGTTCATACTTCTCTCCTATTTTAAATATTTTTCTTTAATGATTGCTACAAAATCTTCACACTCTTGCTGAAGATGTTTAAGGTTTTTAGAGTTATCTATCACCCATGTTGCTCGCTCTTTCTTCTCTTGTATAGGAAGTTGTGTGGCAATTCTCTTAAGTGACTCTTCCTCTGAGTAGCCATTGCGTTTCATAAAACGCTCAAGTTGTACTTCTGCAGGTGTATAAACAACAACACTATCTTCTATATTATATGAATTGTTTTCAAAAAAGAGTGGTATATCTATGAGGTAGGGGAATTTAAGTCTATCCTGTTTCTCACTGCGTTTAAGAATCTCAGCACGGATTTTAGGGTGTAAAAAATCCTCTAATGTTTTCTTTGCCTCATCATCTGAAAAAACAAAACTTCCAAGCTTAGGACGATCGACCTTGCCTAAACGCAGATACTTAGAGCCAAAAGTCTCTTCTACCCAAGATGCAGAAGCATCAAGAATCTCATGACTTATAGTATCGGCATCTATTATTCGCATGCCATTAAGTGCTAAAAGAGAAGCAACAGTACTTTTTCCAGTAGCGATACTCCCAGTCAGGGCAATAGCATACTCATAAGCCATTAGTTTTTAATAATCCCTAGGTACTCTTTTCTTATGTGATTACCCATAGCAAAAGAACCTACATGCACATCACAGTTGTAGTATTCTAAACCATCAAGCATATCTGTACGGTGTAAAATCACATCAGCAGTTGGATGGTACTCTTTAGATGCTAAAAGAGAAAGCTTATCTCCACCAACATGAAAGGGCATAATCACCTTTGTGTATTTACCAAGAATTTCCATGATCTGCTTATTTTCTTGAGTCTCGTCTAATGAAGGGATAGTAGTCACTAAAAGACCATCCTCTTTAAGTACACGGTTATAGTGTGCAAGAACAGCTGCGTCAGCGTCCATCTCTGTTATCACTACATCATAGGTTGCATCTTTTGCATCACGAAGAAGATTTATGTTAGGAGAGATAACATCACAACTTATTCCATCATGCTTCTGCATCTCTGTCACAAATCCTGCTGCATTTTCACTAATTATTAAAACATTTTCAGGGTTTTTGTTCGTACAAACACCAACATGAACCATCATTTCATTATATATAAACTCTTTCATTAATATTTCCTCGTATAATTTCTTTTATGAGTAAGCTTTCTTTTTTTACCAAGAAATATTACTCTTCTAAGATTGAAGTACTAACTTCAAATCTTGTAACTATCACAGTCTATGACTAAAGATAAAACAACA
>JALWTK010000024.1 GCA_027082875.1 Sulfurimonas sp.
CATTTAATCTTGCTTACACTCCAAATGACACTATAGAGTTACGTTTGGGTGCAAGTTTTGCATATATGGATGTAATTTATGCTGGAAGTATGACAGAAGCTCAATATAAAGAAAATCCAAAGCAACAGGGAACTGTTGATTATGGCTATGGCTCACAACCAAGTAGTTCCACTTACCAAAAGTTTGATACTCAAACTGTAAGTACTGGAATCAGTTACTTTATCAACAATGAGATAGCTCTTAATGCAGATATTAACTATGAAAAAAAATCATCAGAGTATGTAGATTATGCATCTTTATATGATTATGATTATCTCTCTTTTAAAGTAGATAGTGAGTATAAAACAAAAAACACATCTCTTATCTTTGGTGTAGATGGTTTTGATGGAACAATAAAAAGTACAAGTATAGACCTTGAAAAGAAAAATTTTGCAGCTTTTCTTATGACTCAGTTCAAACTTAATGATTTTACTCTCAAAGCTGGATATAGATTTGAAACTATTGAGTTTACAAATAAAAATGGTAGTGATCATGAAAAAGATAATCTCAATGGTGTTGAGACGGGAATCAACTATACACTTAATAAAAAGAGTTCTCTCTTTCTTAACTACTCACACTCTTATCAATATGCGAGCTTAGATAGTTTATTTAGCTTTTTTACGGGTACATACTCTGGTTATGTTGATCCGTCACAAGCAAATAACTATACACTTGGATACAATAACATTCAAGCTACTAACAAGTTTAAAGTTTCTGCTTACTATATAGACTTAAAAGATGAGATCTATTATGATGCTTTTACATATAAAAATACAAATATTGATAAATCACATAAATATGGTGTAGATATTTATGACAAATACATTATAAACCAAAAGTTTAATATAGCTTTCAACTACAACTATGTTCAAGCTATCATCGATGAAGAAGCAGGGACTAGCTTTGCCGGAAAAAAACTTCCTGGTGTAAGTGATCATAATGCTAAAGCAACTTTTAGTTATCTGCCAAATGAATTTGCAACTCTCTCTTTAACACAAGAGTATCGTTCAGAAGCTTATGCTGCAAATGATTTCAATAATAACTTCTCTCAAAAGCAAGATGCTTACTACCCAACTAATATCTCTGCAACTTATGCAAAAGAGAATTGGGAAATTTTTGCTAAAATAAACAATCTATTTAACCAAGCAAATGGTATATGGATTAAAAATGATACTATTTACCCTGTAAATTTCACAACGACTGCACTTGCAGGATTTAAACTAAAATACTAAAAAGGCACACAGAGTATGAAACACATTCTCCTTATTTCACTTTTCATACTTAGCCTCGGGGCAGACGAGAGAGTTGTCTCTCTTAGCCCTTCTCTTACCGAGATCATTTATGCTTTGGACAGAGGTAAGAGTTTAGTGGCGACCTCCTCTTACTCTCTCTACCCTCCAGCAGCAAAAAAACTTCCTATCATTGGTGGTTATGAAAACCCACATTTAGAGAGAATCCTCTCCTTTAATCCTACTCTCGTAGTCGGACAAGATTTTAATAGGAACCTTTTAGAAAAACTCCAGAAGTTTCATATTAAGACTCTTGCTCTCAAGCTTAGAACGATAAAAGACATACAAAAAGGCATACTACGCTTAGGTGAAGTACTCGGTAGCACAACAAAAGCAAAAGAGCTCACTCAAAATATTACAAACGCCATAACAAATGCACCAAAAGCATCGCAACCTCATAGTGTGATGATAGTCTATGGACTCCGAGAAGACCTGAGAAGTAGAACCTACATAGCAGGACATAACATCTTTTTTGAAGATATTATAAAAGAGTGTGGCAATACAAATGCCTTCACTGCACATACAACCGATCAACCAGTTCTAGCCTATGAGAACATCATCGCCCTCAATCCTGACCAAGTTATCATCTTACATTCTAAGGCTACCGAGCCAAATGTCGATGTGAAGAAGGCTCTTCGTAACTGGGAAAGTATTCCTATAAATGCAGCAAAAAACAGTCGTATTAGCATTATAGATGAAGATTATCTGCACATACCTTCAAACCGAGTTGCTCTCACTATAAAGAGACTCTGCGGAG
>JALWTK010000025.1 GCA_027082875.1 Sulfurimonas sp.
CATAATTCCAATAGAACAGTATCCCTCCGAGTTGTTTCAAACTTTTTACATCCACTCTCAAAGGCTCCACTCTCACCCACTATGATGCACTTGTGTTTAGCTCTTGTAACGGCAGTATAGATCAACTTTGTATTGTGCATTATGTAGTGAGAGAATGTCATAGGGATCACTACAATATCATATTCCATCCCTTGAACTTTATGGATAGTCAGAGCATAAGAGAGCATCAAATGTGATTTTAACTCTTCATATTCATACACCACAACGACATCTTCATTTGGATAAAAAACAAAAAGCTGTTCTACATCTTCATCTATCTTAAAAAGGAGTCCACTCATCCCGTTAAAAATTCTTCTGTTTGAAGATTCTTCACCATTTTTATACCCCTCACTACTCCAAGAGGTCATATTTTCATTTTTCGTATGTACCACCTTATCCATCAAACGAAACTCCAACTCTCCCCGTTTGACACATTTGGAAGGGTTAGGATTAAAGTACTCCTGAAGCACTTTGTTTAGGTTTGTAGAACCAAGTGTGCCACCTTTCATAGGGGTGATAACTTGAAAATAGTTCAAATACTCTTTGATGAGTTTGTTACTAAGTCTATAACGGGCTTTTTCTATAGACTCCACAACAAGATGCACTATAGCTGTGAGGATTTGAGAGGAGTTATCTTCGCGTAAATTTTGTAACTCTTTTTGGGAGAGTTGATTTTTAAGTGCATAATAATTTTGTATATTTACCTCACGAAACTCAAAATCTTCGTACTTCACTCTATACTCTGGTACGATCCCTTTTCTAATATCGTTGGCTATAAATGTGATAGCCTGATCTTGACTCTGTCTAAAAATTTCTGTGAGTTTTATGATAGGTGCTAACTCTAAACTCAGCACATCACTCAATACATTCCCCGCCCCAATAGGAGGAAGCTGTGCATCATCACCCACGATGATAAGGAGAGCATCTCGCTTAATCTTTGCTACAACTCTAGCAAACAAAGCAGAGTTTATCATCGAAGCCTCATCTATAAGGACTACACTGTAGGGAAAATCATCCTCATGTTTTACGAGTAAACTCTGTATCGTTGCACTCTCATACCCTGTTGTGTCGGAGATGCGTTGTGAAGCGATGCCACTAAGGGCACAAGTGATAATCTCTTTGTCATCGTAACGAGTGTTTAGTAAGTTGAGTATGGTTTTAGATGTCGTACTTTTCCCTGTTCCCGCATAGCCAACCAAAAAAAGAAGTTTCACCCCTTGGTTGATCATCTCTACAGCTTTTTTTTGTTGTGAGCCTAGTTGCAGTTCACTCTTACTTAAAAATGCATCTAAGTCTTTTACAAACCCTCCGCTATCAAGCTTTGAACGCCTCGTAAACTCATCATACAAAAATTTCTCTGCATCATAGAGTCGAGCTGGGGATACTCGCTCATTTTTCATCAGAACAATAGAACCCTCGGTCACTCTCTCCACTAAAGCTACTTCATAAAGCTCTACTCTTCCCATAAAACCCAACAGTTCATCAAGAGCTTCAAAGAGTATCCCTTTAGCTAAACAAGAGTTACCCTGTTGTTCACAATAACTCAGCAGGACATAATCCATAGCAGAACCTATACGCCTCTCATCATCAAGCTCCACCCCCATCTTCAAAGCCAACTCATCGGCACGCTTAAAACCTATGTTATTGATAGCTGTGAGAAGATAAGGATTGTTCTTTATCTTTGTGCAAGGTTCATCTACATCTTTCATCGCTGTTGAGATGGTAGTAAGGAGGGCTGGTGTTACTTCATAAGGGGTAAGAAACTCACCAAGCTTTCGCATAGAGTGAAATCTCTTCCAACTCTCCTGAATCTTTTTAAGTCGTTTCTCTTTGATGCCATCAAACTCTAGGAGTCGCTCAATATCGTTATCTAAAATATCTATGAGACCCTCTTGTCCAAACTTCTCTATCAACTCAGCTGATAATTTTTTTGTAAAACCTTTGATAATCTTGTTTAAAAAGAAAAAAAGTGGATTTTGGTTGACCTTGAGGTGGTCAAACTTAAAAGTTTTACCATATTTCT
>JALWTK010000026.1 GCA_027082875.1 Sulfurimonas sp.
GATAGAGTTTTGCAGAGTGTGCAAGAGAAACTGTAGTTATAAGTTTGATATGTAGTTTATCTAAGTAGCCTTTCTCTTGAGCATAAAAAAGAGGAGTGTAGCCTATCCATGAGTTTGTTGAGATAGTGAGCTCTTTTGGTGTCTTTTGTGAGCAAGCAGTCATTATAAGTAATAAAAAAAATAGGAAGAGGTTTTTCATAACACGTTTTACACTAAAAGAGTAAGAATAAACTTAATTTTAACATAGTTAATGATACTCTTATATTTATAATTTAGGAGAATAGGATGAGTAGAATTTTAGTACCACTAGCCAGAGGTTTTGAAGAGATAGAATCCGTCAGTATCATTGATGTACTTAGACGTGCAGAGATAGAGGTTTTAGTGACTTCTTTAGATGAAGAAAGTTCAGTCCAAGGGGCACATGGTATAGTAATACAAACTGATTTTCTTATGAAAGATATAAGTTCAGAGACTCTTGATATGATAGTACTTCCTGGTGGTTGGGATGGTACACTTGCTTTAGCAGACGATGCAAATGTTCAAAGAATACTTAAAGAGATGGATGCTAAGGGAAAAAATATAGCTGCCATCTGTGCTGCACCCTATGCACTACAGAAGGCTGGTGTTTTAAAGGGTGAGTATACTTGCTACCCATCAGTTGAAGATGAGATAAACAAAGAGGGGTTTCAAGGTGATACAGCTATGGTCGTAGAGAGTCAAAATATTATAACGTCTCGTGGACCAGCAACAGCTATCTGTTTTGCTCTAAGTATAGTCAAAAAGCTTCAAGGTAAAAAGCAGTTTGAAACACTTAAGTCTGAGCTTTTAGCCTCTTATTGTCAAGGATAAAAATGAGAAATATATTTTTACTACTAATAGTGGCGTTTGTTATAAGTGGCTGTTCTACTTTAAGTGTAAATGCAGACTATGACACAAGTTATAACTTCGCCAACAAAACAAAGTTTGCTGTTGTTTATAACACGAAAGAGGGTGATAACTCCCTTACAAACGACAGAATAGCAGAGGCTATAGAAAAATCTTTAACACGAAAAGATTATATCAAGGTAAGTCAAGAGAATGCAGATCTTGTTTTTATGTTTCATGTAAATATAGTACAGATGTCCGATGTCCGTACTGACTACAGAGTTATAGGTTATAGTGGTTATAGCTATGGAAATGGCTGGGGTTATGGAAGATATGGTGCTTATGGTGGATACAATGCTCCTGTAATAGTTCCTCAAACAAGTACTTACAGATGGAGTGAAGCAAAACTTATCATAGATGCACTCAATCCAAAAACAAAGAAAATAGTTTGGCGAGGTATAGTCAAAGATGAGATAAGTCGTGGTAGTAGTACAACAGAGGAAAAAATAGCCTATATAAATAAGGTCGTCTCAAAGGTAATGAAAAAGTTTATTGACATCTCTAAAGAGCCAAGAAAAGAGAAGCTTAACTAAGCATCTCTCTTTGAAAGACTAAGTTTTTCAAACTTCTATCTTCATCTACACTTTTAAACTCTTCTACATTCTCTAAACGCTCCACAAACCTAAAACTCGGTGCAAATTCTTTTATCATTTTCTTTATGAAGTCAGACTCTAGTTCTGGAGAGTTCAGACATGAAAGTAGAAGACAATCCTCACTAGCGATCTGTGGTAGTCTCTTAATAATCTTCTCATAATCCTTAGTAGCCTCAAAACTCCCGCGTTGAAAACTAGGTGGATCGATGATGATCATATCGTAAGGCCCCTTGCGTTTGAGGTTTGACCATGACTTTAAGATATTGTATGGGAGATAGCTTACTCCTCTTGGTTCTATCTCATTAAGCGCATGGTTAGCTTTTCCTGTGGAGAGGGCACCCTTACTCATGTCTACATTTATCACTTCATAAGCCCCACCAAACTTTGCAGCAAGGGAGAAGGCACAAGTGTAAGAAAAAAGATTAAGCACTCGTTTGTCTTTGGCATTTGCTCGTACAAACTCACGACCCTTTTTCATATCTGGAAAGTAACCACTATTTTTGTTTGAGAGGAGGTTGAGCTTTATCTTGATGCCATTTTCTAGGACATAAAGATCATCAGGAACTTCTCCTATGAGAACTTCACTAGGAGCACCTTTGATGTAGCGGCGTTGGAGTACTAAAGTTGTGTACTTTGAAGCTTGTGTAAACGCCATAAGCATCTCTATTAGTTCAGCTTCATTTGGCTCTTCAAAGTAGAGAGCCACACTCAGTATAGTATCTATAGAGTCTATAGTCACATGGCGAAGCCCCTCATAGAGTCCACCACGACCATGAAAGAGGCGTTTGAACTCTTCTGTACTTTCTTCTGAATTTTTTTGTATATGTTCTTGTAGTTCTTTAATTGTCATTTTATCTCTCTATCTAAAAATAATTCCAGCATAAACACCAAAAAAGAGTGTTCCTACTGCTAAAATAGCTTGTGAAGCTAATGGTAAGTGTAATTCTACTAATTTAGCTTTAAAAGTTCCCTCATCAAAATAGATAGATTTGATAATCCACGCATAGTACCCAACTGAGAGAGCTGAGTTGAGAAGTGCTATAAGCACTAACCACCAAAGACCAGCATCTACACCTGCGTAAAAAACTACTGCTTTTGCTAAGAAACCTGCAAGAAGTGGGATACCTGCGAGTGAGAATAGTTGTAGGGTGAAGAAAAAGGAGAGTATAGGGTTCTGTGATGCAAAACCCTTCAACTCATCAAGTGTCTCAATCTCATACTCTTTTTTCATGCTATCAAGTGCCAAAAATGCACCACTCTGCATAAAGATGTAGGCTATTGCCATATATAAGATACCCTCATCTGCATAACTACTCTTCACTGCCACAAAGGCTATAAGCATATACCCTGCATGAGCGATGGAGGAGTAGGAGAGTATTCGGGCTATATTTTTTGTGAAGAGTGCTAAGAAGTTTCCTAGGGACATGGTGATGATGGCAAGAGTCGCAAGGAGTGGCATACTAAGAGTGATATGCTCTGCTAAAAAAGGTGCAAAGATTTTAAATATCGCTAATGCTGCAACTGTTTTAGCTACACCACTTAGAATGGCTGCATGGGAGTGTCGAACGAGGGCATAGGTGTCTATTGCCCAGCCGTGAAAGGGTACGATGGTGAGTTTGTAAAAGAGTCCTGCGAGCATAAGTGCTACACCTATGCCCATAAAGAGTGAACCTTGTGTGGAGAGAGGTGCAAGAAGCATACCTCCACCCATAAGATAAAAGGCAACTCCAAGAAGAACGATACCTGTCGCCATACTTCCAGCGATGAACATCTTGACCGCTCCCTCTGCTTGATCTTTTGTCTTGATGTAACTTACAAGCACTACGGAGATAATGCTTAAAGCTTCAAAACTAAGAATAAAACTGATAAGGGTGTCACTTTGCAGGAGTAAAACCGAGGCAGACCCTAAAAAGAGTGTTTGAGTGATAGTGATATCTTCACTCTCATGCAAGATAGTTGCGAAAAGAACTAGCTCTAAAACAAGCTCAAAAAGTTGTATCTGCTCATTTGTAGCAAAGCCTATGAGTGGTACCACCGTGCCACTAAATGTTGCATAGCCTGCACCAAGGAGAGCGACCAAAGAGAGAGGTTTGAGCAGGTAACTTCTATGAAAGAAGAGACTCACAAGTGACATGGCAAAGAGAATAGTAAATGCACTTATCATAGAGCACCTCCTAGAGAAGAGAACTGCGCAAAGGCAGGGTTGATATACTCAAAGAGTAGATTTGGGAAGAGTCCAAAGAGGATGATAAAGAGTGCAAAAACAGCGAGTGCAAGAAACTCAAAAACATTCATAGAGAAGTCTGTTTTTTTCACCACTTCACTCATCTCTCCATAGATAACACGTCGAAGTGTCCAGATGATATAGCCTGCCCCAAGCATAGAGCCAAGAGCCACGATAGCCATCCATAAACCAAAACTTTTTATACTGCTAAGAAGTATGCTAAGTTCTCCAACAAAGCCCATAGTCCCTGGTAAACCTAAAGCTCCAAGTCCAGCTAAAACAAAGATAGCAGAGATATAAGGGGCTTTTTGCATAATGCCACCCATATCTTTCATCTCCCACGAGCCAGTTTTATGGTGAAAAAACCCTGCGATTAAAAAGAGAGGGGCGATAACAAACGCATGCCCTATCATCTCGTAGAGTGTAGCACTGAGTCCTGCATAACTGAGCGTAGACATAGCGATAGCGACAAGTCCCATGTGTGAGATAGAACTATAGGCTACCATCTTTTTAAGATGAGTCTCATAAATAGCCATAAACCCTGCATAAAAGAGGGTAATAAGCCCTAGCGCTAAAAGCACCCAAGCATACTTCTGTGAAGTTTCAGGCAGAAGTAAAAGTACCATTCTTATCATCGCGTAAGCTCCCATCTTTAAAAGTACCCCTGCAAGTAAAACAGAGATAGGTGCAGGTGCTTGCACATGGGCATCAGGAAGCCATGTGTGGAATGGAAAGAGTGGCATCTTTACGGCAAACCCTACAAAAAGTAACCACCATATAAGCACAGGGGAGAGAAGCATTCCCTCTTTTACCAGTGTCATATCAAAAGTGCCTGCCTCTTTGTGGATAAGAAAAAACGCAAGGAGTACAAACATAGAGGCGACATGAGTATAGAGAAAAAACTTCACCGCAGCATAGATGCGTCTCTCTGCTCCCCAAATACCCACAAGAAAGTACATTGGTATAAGAGTAAGCTCCCAAAAGATGAAGAACCATAAGAGGTTTGTACTCATAAAAACACCAAAAATAGCCCCACTAAAAAAGATAAGTAGAGAGTAGTAGAGTGCTTGATTTTTTATACTCCAGCTTGAGAGTGCTACTAAAAGCAGAAGTACAGAAGTGAGTGTAAGCATAATAGTGCTAAGCATATCGACTTTAAGAGAGAGGAAAAAATCAAATTGAGGAACTGCTAAAAATGTTCCTAAGTCCAAATACCCACTACTAGGAAGCTCAGTAAAAAGGTGTAGGCTAAAGAGTAACATAGTAGTAAAAAGTGCTAATGCTACAAATTTACTTACGGCACTCTTTTTACGAAAGAGAAGAGCCGTGAGAATCGCTATAATAAAGGGAGAAAATATAAATCCTAAACCACTCACATCGCACCCCCTACGAAAAGTATCACAAGTAAAAGAAGCACTCCAAACGCCATCGCTCCTGAGTTGTCACTTGCATAGCCTGAATGGAGCTTAGCAAAGAGTGTTTTGACCCTCTGTGCAATGCTAACAGTGGCGTTTACTGTTGCATCAATTATATATGTATCTATCCAGTTCATAGCCTTAGCAAAGCCATCGACAATGACCTCTCTTGCAAAGTAGTGGATGAAAAACTCTATAAAGTAGCCATTAAAAAGCACCTTATGAATAGAGCGCATAAGTGGCTGAGCAGCTATTTTTTTTGTTAAATCAAGTCGCTTAACAAAGTAGTAGTAAACGATAAGCCCTAAAAGAGAGATACTACTCATAAGCCCTATAAAAAGCCCTGAAATATGCTCCTCTTTTGGAACACTGCCACTCACTAACTCTGCAATATCCCCTTGAAAAAATCCCATCACAAGTGTTGCTACTCCTAAGATACCAAGAGGGAGAGTTATCCAAAAGAAGGAAGGCTTTGAAGTTTTTTCAAAAAGTTCTTTATCTCTAGGTTCACCAGCAAAGGTAAGAAACCAGAGTCGCCCGATGTAAGCGATAGAGAGAATCCCTGAGATAAGTGTGAGCGAAGAGATAATCCCATCTGTTTGTGGGTTTGTAAGTGTAGCTATGATGATGGCATCTTTGGAGTAAAAACCACTAAAAGGGGGAATACCACTTAGGCTTAATGCTCCAAGCCCCATAAAGAGAGCTACAAGAGGCATCTTCGCTTTAAGTCCTCCAAAACGCCACATATCTTTTACATGAGCGGCTGACATGATGATAGCACCAGCCCCTAAAAAGAGGAGTGCTTTAAAAACAGCATGATTGACTAAGTGCGTCATACCCGCGGCTAAACTTCCTGCACCTAAACCGATAAACGCCAAGGAGAGATGAGACATAGTCGAGTAAGCAAGGACTTTTTTGAGTTCACTCTGCACAAGAGCAGAAGTAGCCCCGATAAACGCAGAGATAGCACCAAATGCAGCCACAACTATGAGCGCTTCAGCAGCTACATAGAAGTCAAAAAGACGTGCAACTATGTAGATACCACTATTTACCATCGTTGCACCATGGATAAGTGCTGAAACGGTAGTCGGCCCTTCCATCGCTCGCATAAGCCAAGGGAAAAGTGGAAACTGTCCCGACTTTCCGATAGCTGCTATAAAGATAAAAACAGCGATAAGATACATCATATTTTGCTCGATTTTACCAGTAGTTGCTAACTCGTTGAGATGTACTAAATCAAGCGAACCTGTAAGATAAAAAAGCAGACCGATAGATGCAAAGAGAAAAATATCTCCAAATCTTGTAAACAAAAAGGCACTGACCCCTGCATCAGCAGGAACACTCTGTTCATGCCAAAAAGAGATAAGAAGATACGAGGCAAGCCCCATAAACTCCCACCCTGTAAAGAGTGAAACCATATCTTTGGCACTGACAAGCAGAATCATCCCACCGATAAAGAAAAGTACTTTTGCGTAGTATCTCGGCTGATGAGGATCCTCTTTCATGTAGTCATGCGCAAAGTGAATATCTAAAAACCCAAGCCCCGTAGCGATAAGAAGCATCACAAGAGAGAGCTTGTCTATGTAGATACCAAAGGGAATGCTAAAATCACCAAGAGAGAACCATGTCATAGGTAAATCTATCGGCATAGTGTAAGAGCTATAGAGTTTTAGCGTGATAAGAAAAAGGCTTAGACCTATAAGCTCAGCACTCCAAAAAGCAAATTTTCTGTTTATCTTTCCACTCACAAAGGCAAAGAGTGCGCCAAACATTGGGAGGAGTAGGAGAGTTATGGCTAGATTAGGCATGCTCTTCTCCTTTGAACTCATCAGGGCTTACTACTTTAGCTATTTTATTTGCCGCAGCAAAGATAAGCAGACCAGCAGCCGCTTCAAGGGTTGCGAGTATCATCACCATGTAAGCAAGCACTATGTTTTGGGACATGCCAAGATAGTGTGCCGTGATTGCTAGTATCATGATAACTGCGTTTAAAAGCATCTCAAGCGAGAAAAATATTCGTAAAAAATCTCTACTCGAACTCACCCCATAAACACCAAGAGCAAAAAGAGCAAAGGCAAAAAGCATCTCTATTTCAAACATCTAAATCCTTAATATCTATAATCTGTTAAAACTCTCATATAAGAGGCTCTTTCATAAGCAGCAGGGTTTCTCGTATGTGCTAAAGAGATACTTCCTTTCATCTGCTCTATGGAGATATACTCTTTCTCCTCCATCCAAGCCTCTAATGCTTCGAGTGTTGTTTTTATATGTCCTGCACCATTCTCCATGATAGCCGAGACCATAGCCACACTATCTGCACCACTCATCATAGCTTTTAAAATATCTTCATGGTTTTTTATGCCAGTAGAAGCACAGAGTGAAGCCTCTGTTTTTTTGTAAAGTATAGCCGACCAACGCAATGTCTCACTCAAATCTTGTGAGCTACTCATGTGGATAGATTGCAGAGCATTTAGCTCTTCAAGGTCTATATCTACATGTACAGGTTTATCGAAAAGAACAAGAGCCTTTGCCCCTGCGTCACTCATCTTTTTTGCCATATTTGCAGGTGCTGAAAAGACACTACTCATCTTGACACTTACGGGGATAGTTACACTCTGTACCACTGCTTCAAGTACATCAAGGTAGAGTTGTTCTACGGCTTGTGCATCTACCTCTACATCAGTTGGTATGTAGGTGATATTTAACTCTAACGCATCCACCCCTACAGACTCTAGTTTTTTAGCATACTCTATCCAGCCACCTTTGGAAACGCCATTGAGTGAGGCGATGATAGGAATAGAAACACTCTCTTTAAGTTTCACAATCTCATCAAGATAGTGTTCTGACTCTAGGTTACTTAGAGTTACCTCAGGAAAATACCCAAGAGACTCTGCATAATCTTCACTCCCTTTAAACAAAAAATGATCCATCTCATGCATCTCATGGTTGAGTTGCTCTTCAAAGATAGAGTGCAGGACAACTGCCGCCGCACCATTCTCTTCAAGCTCTTTGATAGACTCTATAGTCGCAGTGAGTGGTGAAGCTCCTACGATAATCGGGTTTTTAAGTTCTAGTCCCATATATGTTGTTGTTAAATCCATCTTAGTTCTCCTCTTGTGGCTGCATTGAGCTCTCTAGGTTTTTATAGCGTTTGTAGTTCTCTTTGGCATGATTTCTTGCTG
>JALWTK010000027.1 GCA_027082875.1 Sulfurimonas sp.
GCCCATAAAGATGCAGACAACTTAAATATATATTATGACTTTTACGGTCTTACAAAAAATGATTTAGGACTTTATGCCTTAGTCAATAATACTATAATCGGGGCAATATGGAGTAGAAAGATAGAGGACAATCCCCCACTACTTAGTCTAGCCGTACTACCAGAACAGAGGAACAAAGGTTTTGCAACTGCTATGATGGAGCAGTTCCTTCTCGAAGCAGGAGCTGCTTATGAGGAGCTCTATGTGGAAACTTATGGAGAGCCAAGTTATATAAATTTTTACACGAAATTTGGTTTTGTCATCCTTGAAGGAACAATTATGCAAAAACACCTCAAATACGAAGAGATTTCTCGTCCAACAGATAGTTATGATCCTCGAAAATGGATGGATTAAGAGAATAACTACACAAATCTAACACACATTTTAGATATAATCCCATCATAAAAAATTATAGGAGCTTATTGTGGGTCTTAAAGAGATGTGGATGAATTATGGCGAAGAGGTACCTGGGTACGATATTCGTGTTGTAAACGAGAGAGAAGCAAGAGCTGCTGCTGGTATCCTTGGTATGCTCGGCACTATTGTCATTTTTGTTGGTATAGGTTTTAACCATATTATCGTGGCAAAAGTTTATCTCTCTTTTCTATTTTTTGATTTCGTTGCAAGAGTTTTTAACCCTCGTTACTCCCCTTCTCTACTTTTAGGAAAGTTCATTACTCGCAACCAAAAACCTGAGTATGTTGGAGCACCACAAAAGCGCTTTGCATGGGCATTAGGATGGCTAATCTCTTTTCCTATGGTTTGGTGGTTTGTACTGAACTGGGACATCACTTTTTATAAGGTTCTTATCTGTGTATTATGTGCTACACTTATGTTTATGGAGAGTGCTTTTGCTATCTGCGTAGGATGTGTAATCTACAAATGGGTTCTTAAAAATGCTCCTCAATACTGTCCTGGTGGTGTTTGTGAGATGAAGGTCAAAGAGCCTATTCAGATGTTTAATCCTCTGCAAGCCTTTATCGCTATTACTACACTTATAGCGTTGCTTGCGGGAATATATCTCTTCTTAGCCAAAACAGAATCAAAAACATTTTTTGGCCAGTTCTTACATGAAGCAGTCTTAACAAAAACACAATTTAAAAAAGAGAAGGATGAAAAATATCAACGAGAACTCGATAAAGAGTTTGGGGATGATGGTTTTTAAAGAAAATATGTCAATTTGCCATATTTTCTCTCCTTTGTCTAAAACTTTCATATACTTCCTTACAAAAAATTACTAAGGAAGATTATGAATGGGACTATTTTGGTAACTTACAAGATACTATGTAAAGCGGATTTAAACAAAACTATACTTCTAGAGAAGCTTCTCGAAAATGAAAAAATTGCAAAAGTCATAAAAAGCGAGTATGCCAAAGGCTTTAGAAACATCGCTCTTCTCGCCGACTCTAGTGAGTCTACACTGAAAATAGAGACACAAAAAGAGCTCCATAGTTTTGAGGTTTCTAAGGATGATTTTGCAGATATCTTAGACCTCGCAGAAGAGGATGCTCAAAACAAAAAACTCATCAAAAAAGAGTGTGATAGAGTAGAACTTGTGGACATAGAGACAAAACCCTAACTCCAAGCCCCTATCTTTCCCTCTAAATCAACTTGAGTTAAATAAAGCCTTAGGTCGAACTCTACTTGGTGATAGGAAGACTGCATATATTCACAAAGTTTATAAAAAGCCTTGTTATGCTCTTTTTCCTTAAAGTGTGCGAGTTCATGAACGACTATCATCTCTAAAAAATCTTCGGGTACTTTTTTGAACATAGAAGAGACTCGTATCTCATTCTTTGCTTTGAGTTTATTTCCTTGAACACGAGAGATGAAGTGATGTGTGCCGAGGGCATTATGTATGACATTTATTTTGCCATCGTAAAGAGTCTTTGAAAGAGGTGCAGACTTTTTCATATGCTCATTTTTCAGTGCCATCGTGTAAGAAAAAAGCTTTTTATCATCTGTTATAGTATGAGAAGTTGGGTATTTACGAAGTAGGTGCTTTGCTAGGTTTCCAGATTCTATAAGTTTTACTACCTGTTCTTTTGTAGCATTTGGATAGTGTGAGAGGTATTTAAGTTTCATTTAGCTAATACTATCTTTATCTCTTCTTCGATCTCTTTTGGTTTAGTTGATGGACTATATCTCTTTATAACATTCCCCTCTCTATCGACTAAAAATTTTGTAAAGTTCCACTTAATAGTATTTGTTCCAAATATTCCACTCTTCTGCTCTTTTAAAAATGTAAAAAGTGGATCGGCATTATCACCGTTAACATCTATTTTGGCAAACATATCAAAAGAAATATTGTACTTACTTTGGCAAAAGAGCCTTATATCTTCATTTGAGTCTGGTTCTTGAGAAAGAAATTGGTTTGAGGGAAAGGCAAGTACCATAAATCCTTCATTTTTATACTCTTGATACAGAGCTTCTAAACTCTCATATTGAGGAGTAAATCCACACTTACTTGCTACATTAACTATGAGAAGTGCACACCCTTTGTACTTACTAAGAGAAATATTTTTATTTTCTATGTCCTTAACTTCAAGCTCATGAAACTTCATAAGACTCTTTATAATAACTCAATCTATTCTTACCTAACTGTTTAGCTTGATACATGGCTAAATCTGCTTTTTTGAGAAGTGTTGTGTAACTATTTTCACCACGGCTTAGTGTGATTCCTATACTGCATGCCATATTTATTTGAGTATTATTTACAGCCAGTGGCTTCTTTAGCGCTTCTAAAATTTTTGTTGTTAGGTGAATAGCCACCTCTCTTGTTAAAATATTATGCAGAATGATTGTAAACTCATCTCCCCCTAAACGAGCCAACATATCAGCAGAACGAAGGGTTCTTTTCACTCTCTTTGTAAACTCCTTGAGTACTGCGTCACCAGCATCATGACCATACACATCATTAATAACTTTAAAGTCATCTATATCTACAAATAGGAGAGCAAAGCCCTCATCTTGTTTTATCAAATTGTTTAGGTATGACCTGAAATAGTATCTATTAGGAACTTTTGTAAGTGTATCGTGGTTGGCTTTATAATCTAAAATCTGGTTTTCTTTTGCCAAATGTTCTACAGATTCTATATGGTGTGTAATGTTATGAGAAGATTCTATAATACCTATAATATTTTTATCTTCATCAAAAAGAGGATTTGCTGAGAACTCTATATATTCAAACGCACCATTACTCGTTACTTTTTTATGAATAATACTTTCTCTCTGTTTGCTTTTATTTACCATTGATAAAGGACAGGGATGATTAGTTACAGAACATGGTTCTTTTTTACCGCAAAGTACTTCATAACACTTTGGTGAAGAAGCATCTGCAATAGCAGCAGGATTTATACTGTTTTGTGCTTCTTTATTCATGATTTTTACATTAAAATCATTACATATGAGCAAAACAGGATCAGACATACTATTGAGCATAGAGTCTAAATGTTTGTTTTCTCTCTCTTTATCTATAAGAAGAGAGATAAGTTCTTCTTTGCTTAAATTTTGAAGTTCCCTGCTATTCATAAAAGAATACCTTCTGTTATTTTTTAATAGCAATAATTATAGCACTATTTTTTATAAAATCCAAACACTAAATTTTTTCCCTTTAATCTTACCCCGTTTAAGTGCATCATGAGCATCATCTATAAATCTAGTCTCTATCGCCACATAAGCCTGTCTATCGTAAATATCTATCTTACCTATGCTACTTCCTTTGAGACCTGCATCACCAGTTAAAGCACCAAGAAGATCTCCAGCACGAAGTTTATCTTTTTTACCACCCTCGATGACAAGAGTCACAAACTGTGGTTTGAGCTCATAGTTTGTACTTCCTTTGAGATCTGCATCTTCTATGAAACTTCTCTCACTGCTTCTATATTCATCAGCCTTCTCTTGCTCATAAGCAGAGTAGAGAGTGATAGCTACCCCCTCAGCACCTGCACGAGCTGTTCGCCCAATTCTATGTGTATAAGTCTCAGTTCCATGAGGTATGTCATAGTTTACAACCATAGAGAGCTCTTTTATGTCAAGCCCACGAGCTGCTACATCTGTGGCTACTAAGATAGGACAAGATTTGTTCGCAAACTGCACAAGCACATCATTTCTCTCATACTGCTCTAGGTCACCGTGAATGGCTATAGCGTCTATCTTTCTTTTTTGAAGACTTTCAGCCAGTTCTTTTGCTTCTATCTTTGTGTTTGTAAAGACTATAACATTTTCAGGTTTTCTCTCTGAGAGAATTTTTATAAAACTATCTTCTTTATTTTGTGTAGCGATGAACTGCTCTTCTATCTTATTTGCCACTTCTGCTTGTGTTGTTTTCACACTCACGGCATCTTTCTGTATACGTCTGCTTACAGCTAAAACTTCGTTGTCGTAGGTAGCAGAAAAGAGTAAGGTCTGCTTCTCTTTTGGAGTAAACGCCATCACTGACTCTACCTCTTCAAGAAATCCCATATCGAGCATTCTATCGGCTTCATCTAGTACTAACGTTTGTAAGTTTGTTAGTTCTAAACTCTCTTTATTTAAGTGTTTAAGAACCCTACCTGGTGTTCCTACAATGATATGAGCCTGATGAGAAAGAGAGCCTAACTGTTTGCCAAAGCTCTCCCCACCTGTTAGCATCAGTATCTTGATGTTGTGTTTAAATCGTGCAATACGGCGAAGCTCTTTAGCCACCTGATCAGCAAGTTCACGAGTTGGACACATCACTAAAGACTGCACACGAAATTTTTTCACATCAAGCTTGGAAAGTAGTCCTATACCAAACGCAGCAGTCTTACCACTTCCAGTTTTTGCTTCAGCAATGATATCTTTGCCATCTAAGATAAGAGGGAGTGTTTGAGCTTGAATAGGAGTCGCGTTTGTATAGCCAAGAGAGTCGAGTGTAGTAAGCATTTCTGCTTCGAGTGGGAGGTCTTTAAAGTTCATTATGCTACTTTTATTTGTTTTTGTGCGAGTTTATGGATAACAGATGAGATAAGTGTTTGATATGGTAAACCCTGTTCAAATGCAATTGCTTTTATCTTTTCTATATCATCCTCAAAGAGTCTGATATTTAAAGATTTCTTTTTCGTTTTTTTCTCGATCGTATTTATTGCAACTTTTTTAAAAAAAGCTTTTTTACTTTCTAACTCTTCTTTTCCTAATGGTTTATAACTACCACTATCTACATCTTTTTCAAGTGCTTCAAATAGTTCTAATTCTTCTTTTGAATACATTTCTGTTTTTTTCATCACTTAACCTTTTAAATAGTATTTTGTATGTTTTCGACTTGGATAAATCGTTTTTAAAAATATTGTTTCTTCACTACTAACAAAAGGAACAATATAAACATACTCATTAATATAAATGACTAAACACTCTTGATTTTCATGGGTGGGACTCGGTATGACATCTAGTAATTGATCATTTTTTAAAGCATAAAGAACATCTTCAAAAGAAACTTGTCTATCACTATTTTTGAGTAGATTGTTCTTCTCTTCATTCCAGTCATAATTCACAGTAAGAACCTCATTAGTCAGTATATTTGTATCTACATTGTAGCCTATTTTCTTAAAAAATACAAGTCTCTTATCTATTCTTAAACTGATACATCATAAGTGATGCTGCGACACCAACATTGAAGCTTTTTACACCCTCTTGCATCTCTATTGTGACGACCTCATCACAAAGGTCTAAGATATCTTTTGCAATTCCTCTACCCTCATGCCCCATTATAAGCACCCATTTTTTTGGTGTAACTACCTGACTAAGAGCAGTAGAGTTGGGTGCTACTTCTGCTGCAAAAACTCTGTAGCCTTTTGCTTGTAACGCCACTATGCTATGCTTTATATCTTTATGAACATGTGTTCTTATTTTTGTTACATAGCCCATAGAAACACGAAGAGCACGGCGGTTGAAAGGATGTGGTGTATCTTTTGGGATGATGAGAGACTCTACTCCAAGGGCAGCACAGCTTCTCACGATTGAGCCAACATTTTCAGCAGATGTAATGCCATCAAGGAGTAAAACTTCCTTACTTAGTGCATCAATAGTTACATCCCTAGGACGAATCCCATGCATCATACAGTTATGATGAATCTTATGCCCTACTATCTTTTTCATCTCTTCTTTTGTGGTGAGATATTTTTTGGGAATATTTTTATTTTTTAATAACTCCGCAAACTCATCATAATACTCTTGTGTTGCAAGCATACTTATGATCTCTACCTCAGATTCTAAAATGAGGTTAACAACCTTTGGCGAATCTGCTATAAAACTGCCATCTTCTCTAAATGCTGATTCTCGTAGAGAACTGTATATCTCTAGTTCTGGTATCTCGATACTCTTTAGTTTAAGCAGCATAAGGATTTTCAAACTTGTTAACACTACGCATAGACTCTAGGGCAATATGCTCTATAACTTCCATTTCAAGGTGATGTTTTCCCTCAAACACATGAATAGCCTCAGTATTAAAGTCTTCTATATCTTCAACAAGTTGATATATTTCACCAAGAATCCCCTCTTTATAGAGTAGTGCGAATTCTACTTCCTCAGAGATATTGAGATGTTGTAATATCTCTTCAAGTTCCACACCAAAAACAGTATCCATAAGAGAGAGAACACCGACAAAGTAAGCCTCTCCTATCCTATTACTGCGAGCCGAAGGCTCTACTGCTTTTAAAATATTTTCCATAAGTTCTGTACGGTTTTTCACCATAAGCATAAGGGGAGAGTGTCCACCCTTGCCTACTGACTTAGAGTATATCATCAACATAAGCCACTGCCCCAAAGGAATACGCCCAACAAGAGTCAGTATATGATGAATACTCGATATTTTATTACGAAATGCAAAGGCTCCAGAGTTTATAAACTGTAAAAGTTGTACCGTTATCTCATGATTTAACTCAAACTCTTTAGTTACCTCGTCTATATTTACATCATCCATTAGTAGATTGTATAACTTAAGTACTGACATCTGAGAGGGTTCAAAAGAAGCATTTTCTAAGATCTTCGGTTTAGAAAAGTAATAACCTTGAAACCAGTCACATCCTAGTTCTTTAGCTTCTATGTACTCTTGAAGTTCAGAGACACTATCTGCTACAACTTTAATACCTACTTTATGAAACTGGCTAATCATCTCTTTGAGTTGTGATGAAGAGCTCTCTTTTATGTTAACTTTTACAAAAGCAAGTTTTTCAAAAACATGATCATATTTATGCATACTTCCTGTATTTATAATAAAGTTATCGACGGCAAGAAGATAACCTTTTGCATGCAAAGCATCTAGGCGTTCACAGATCCTATCTGTCATCTCAACCTCAGCTAAGATACTAAAAACAAAGAACTCTGTAGGAATAGAGTAGATGATATCATGCATCAAAAACTTTTCACTAATCTTCACAAAACCTCTTCTCTCACCCAGCAGTGCATGTGTACCAAACTTATTGAGCACATGGTTAATCACTGTAGCACTTGTGCATCTGTTAAGTATAGTTTCATTACCACGATAGAGTATCTCATAAGCACAAAGTGCTGAGTTTGAGTCGAGAATAGGCTGTCGACCAAGAGAAATATTTTGCATACAGTTTTCCTCTATAAGAATTGATGATATATTGTAGCGAATTATGCTAAAATAAATGATGAAATTTTACAAAGGTATGTGCTATGAATATTCTCCTGATGGAAGATGATCCTGTCCTCTCAGATATACTACTCGATTTTTTACGAGAGAGCTGGTCTGTTGACTATGCATTTAACTCCCAAGAAGTACATACACAACTCAGCAAAAAAAAGTATGACCTTTTCATCTTCGATATCAATGTCACAGGACAAAACGGGATTGAACTCTTAGAAGAACTTCGAGAGTATAAAGATACTACACCTACTATCTTTATCACTGCCTACACAGACACTGCTTACCTCAAACGTGCGTTTGCTTCAGGAGCTCATGACTACATCAAGAAACCCTTTGAACTAGAAGAACTTAATGTTCGCATAGAGAATACTAAACGCCTCTTTAGAATCGATACAAGTAGTACAATAAAAATATCGGAAGAGATAAGTTTTTGTAGCGAGTCTAAAGAGATTATCAAAAATGGACAAAAAATAGCACTAGGTTCGAAAGATACACTCCTTCTAAGCTACTTTATAAAAAATGAGAAACGACTCATCTCAAGTGAAGAGCTCACTCAAAATGTTTGGGACTATGACTCCATCCCTAGTGATGCGACTCTACGTTCACATATACGAACCTTGCGAGATATCATTGGTAAAGAGAAGATAAGC
>JALWTK010000028.1 GCA_027082875.1 Sulfurimonas sp.
AAGTTTCACACCTATACTGAAAATGACAACAAAATAAGGCACAATAATGAAAATACTCATAACAGGTGCAAGCTCAGGTATAGGTGAAGAATTTGCACGACAGTATGCACAAGAAGAAAATGAGCTCATACTTTTGGCAAGACGAGAAGAGAAGCTCTCTTCCTTAAAAAAAGAGCTTTATGCACAGTGTAAAAGTGTTGAGGTCATAGTTGCTGATGTTACAGACTTTGAAACTCTACAAGAAAAACTTAAAAGTATAAGTTCTCTTGATATGGTCATTCTAAATGCAGGTATCTCTTTAGGACACTCTAGTGGTCTTGAGCATATCCCAAGTATAGAGGAGTTTGAGAAACTTTACCGTGTGAATGTACTCTCTGCACATGCTATCCTAGAAGTTCTTCTTCCGCTTT
The DNA here is from genome assembly GCA_027082875.1 of Sulfurimonas sp. Lineage (GTDB taxonomy): Bacteria > Campylobacterota > Campylobacteria > Campylobacterales > Sulfurimonadaceae > Sulfurimonas. The sequence continues at coordinate 411 of JALWTK010000028.1, forward strand.
TTAAAACTCAAAAAAGTGGAAAAATTGTCTTTATCTCCTCTCTTGCTTCTCTCTTTTCTATGCCGAGTTCAAAGATATACTCCTCTTCAAAACGAGCCTTAAATGCTTATGCAGAAGGAGTACGATACAAGTACAATAGTTATGGTATAAAAGTCATAAACATTCTTCCTGGTTTTATAAAGAGTGAACTCACAGATAAAAATGAGTTTAATATGCCGCTTATCTTAGAGACAAAACCAGCAGTAAAAAAAATTATCAATGCTATCAGTAAAAACAAACGCGAGTATATCTTTCCCCTTAGATTTTATTTAATCATTCGACTCCTCAATCTACTTCCAAGCTTTTTAAGAGAGAAGATAGTAAACTCCCTAAAATAACTTTGGGAATTTTTATGGAAAATATTGTAACTATTGATAGCGTTTGTACATACTGTGGAGTTGGTTGTGATATTGCCGCTCATGTAAACACAAAAGAGAATAAAATTGTAAAGATTTTCGCTCATCCTGATGGTGTGGTTTCTCAGGGAAAACTCTGCATTAAGGGTAAGTACGGTTTTGATTTTGTAGATGCTGATGATAGACTTCGTATCCCTCGCATAAGAAAGTCATGGCTAGAAAAAAATCCTGAGATAAAAGATGCCATTTCCTCTTCTCTCATTGATTTAGATGCAACTTGGTATGAGACAAATCTTGAAGATGCTACAACTGCTGCGGCTATGAAGCTAAAAGAGACACAAAAAAACTACGGTAGGAAGTCTATATGCTCTATCGGTGGGGCTAGAAGCTCTTGTGAATCTGCCTATCTCTTTCAGAAGTTCACACGCCACACACTTAATTCTCCTCATGTAGATAACTGTGCTCGAGTTTGCCACTCTCCATCTCTCTCGGGTATGCGTGTCACCATCGGTGAGGGTGCAGCGACTAACCCTTACAATGATATCTATAACACCGAGTTTATGATAGTGATAGGCTCAAACACAACAGAAGCACACCCTATCATCGCAAACCGTATCATCGATGTGGCTAGAGAGAAAGATAATCTTGCTGTATTTGATGTTCGTGAGATTAAACTCCATAGATTTGCAAAGTATAGGGCTATCATGCCACATGAAGCAAACCTTTTGACGATTAATATGCTCGCCTATGTCATAATAGATGAAGAGTTGTATGATGATGACTTTGTAGCAGATCGCACAGCTGGTTTTTTAGACTTCAAAGCAAAAATAATGAGTGATCCTTATGCTAACCCTGACTTTTACAAGGGGATAGAGGGTTATGAAGATATGGCAAAAACCATCCGTAAAGTAGCTCGTGAGTATGCTCTGAAAAAGTCGATGATATTTTGGGGGCTTGGGATTACTGAGCATATAGATGGTTCTTATGCTGTTATGGCTATGGTGCACTTAGCACTTATGACTGGAAACATAGGAAAGAGTGGAGCAGGGCTTATGCCTCTTCGTGGACAAAATAATGTTCAAGGAACTTGCGATATGGGGATGCTTCCATACTATGACCCAGACTACCAAACGCCAAAAGAGATTGGGCTTATGACTCCTCAGCTTGTAGATGAAATGCTAGAAGAGAGAGTAAAAGTAGTGCTGAACATGGGCGAAGATTTAACACACATCCATCCAAA
>JALWTK010000029.1 GCA_027082875.1 Sulfurimonas sp.
TTGAAAAGATACATCTTAAAGATGATGCTCATGTGAACATACTTTTTAGTGTCAAAAAAGAGAACCTCAAGTGGATAAATAAAGAGACATATTTGATGATAAAAAAACCACTTATCGGTTCGCCTCGTATAGAAGTGCACTCCAAACTAGGCTTAGATGTTCTACCTGAGGGTTCTAGTATAAAAATGCTTACAAGTAATGATATTAACGATATGATAGCAAGACTTGAACCTGTTGTCACTAAGCTTACAAATATTATTAATAGTGTAGAGACAATAACAAACTATTTGGCTAGTAATGATTCTGAACTGGTGCATATCTTGAAGAATTTTGATACTTTTAGTACACAACTCCTCAAAGATAAGTCACTTTTAACAACGATTACAGGTGATAAAAACAGTACAAAAAATATAGTATCATCTCTGAATGAAACAGTACTCATTATGCGAGAACTCAAACAAGTTGTTTCGGATATAAGGAAAATAAGTTCCACCTTAGATGCAAAAATTATTCAACCATCTTCAAATAGTGTTATTCAGTTAGAAGCAATATTAAAAGATGTCAAATCTAAACTCGATAGACTTGACTCGACAGTTGATAGTGTTGCTAGTTCTAATCAAGATTTACTTAAGATAAAAGAAGAAGTTTCTGTAGCTATTTCTAAGTCAAATCAGATAATGGACAAAGTGGATAGTCTACTGCAAGATAAAGATGATGATGAGGTGGTACTTCCATGATAGTATATAAAATTATTTTTATTTTAGCACTACTTTTTTCTGCATGTTCCTTTAAAACACCAGGGAATGAGTGGCAATACAAGAGTGCAGATGCATTTCATTCTTATGTAAAGGATTTTATGTCTGGTGAAGAGAATCTGGCAAGGGCTGATTTACGATGTGCTATAAAACATGCAAAACAAAGTGCAGACTTAACAAGCTTAGCAAGAGTTTATTTAGGGAAATGTGCTTTAAACATTAGTGTTGGTATAGAAGATAAATGTGAAGAGTATAAAAGTATCTCTCACTTAGTCGCTAATGAAGAGTTATCAAACTATTATGGTATCATAACAAAAACATCAAGACTCCCTGCTATTACTATCTTAGATACTACTAAAGCAACATCTATACTGCTTAATGGAGCACTTACAAAAGATACCCTTAACGATGAACAAAGAGTAAAACTTCTAGAACTTGCTTCGTATCATGGGTATAAAAAAGCAGTACTTTTTTGGCTAGAAGAGAGTAAAAAGCATACAAATGACAAAACTAGAAAGGCATTTTTTCAAGAGAAAATAAGAGTTCTAAGCTTATAAAGCAAAATCAAGCTAAGTAGGGTTATACTTTAGATAACTAGATATAGGGGTGAAGATGGATAGTGTAAACCTAAAAGAGTTACAGTCTCAGGCACATAACTTTCGAGTACTTTATGTGGAAGATAATGAGCCTCTTCGTCGTAATGCCAGTAAATTCCTTAAAAAGTTTTTTGATCATGTAGATGTGGCAGAAGATGGTCAAGTAGGTCTAAAATTTTTTAAAGAGTATCATCATCCTATAGTTATTACAGATATAAAGATGCCTTACATGGACGGGATGGAGCTGAGTAAATATATTCATGAGCTTGCCCCAGAGACAAAAATCATCGTAATGTCAGCCTTTGATGATAAGGAGTTTCTACTTCAAGCTATAGAACTTTCTCTCTTTCGATTTTTAAAAAAACCTGTGAATGTTACAGAACTCTCAAGTGTGCTCTCTCAGGCTATTGCAACTATCAAGCATGAACAGCACGTGAAAATGTTTCAAATGCATCTGAAAAATATTTTTGAGCATCAGAGTTCTATGGTGGTTCTACTTGAAAATTCTCAAGTCGTTCTTGTAAATGACTCTTTTTTAGAGTTCTTTGAGTTTGAATCTTTAGCAGAGTGTAAAAAAAATATGCAGAGTATCGAAGAGAATTTTCTCGAGCATAGCGGGTTTTTATATCCTCATGATGGTAATGCTGTTTTAGATATTATTCAATCATCACCTGATACTCTTTACAATGTAAAAATGAAAGATAGTAGTCACAAGATACATCATTTTATTATTAAGTATCAGGTGATACCTGAAAAAGAGGGCTATGGAGTACTCTCTTTTGATGATGTCACAGAGCTCAACCTACTGAAACTCTTTGATGCAACACAGAGTCTTGAAGATGAGATAGAAGTAGAGAATAAAAGTATTGTAGAATTTCTTTATGTCATACAGAGAAACAGTGCTAAAGTGGAACTGCATAACTACTATAAGGGACTAAGTATTACAAATAGCGGTGTGATTGTAGAGATAGGTGATAACTCTCTCAAGGTAAAAACGACATATATGCAGCAAAAAGCAGTACAGATAGAGAAAAAAACACTTTTGATCTCCAATGCTCTTCCTTTTACTCTTGAACTCTCAGCTGTGAAAAAGATAAACTTTGAGAACCAAAGTATCGTATTTGAGAAGTTGAAGTTTGTCAAAACATCCCCTGTAACTAGAAAAACTATTCGAGTTGTTCCAGCAGAAAAACAGACAGTTTCTCTTTTTATAGGTGATGGAAAGTATCATGGAGATATAGAGATAGCAGATATATCCCTAGATGCAGTATGCTTACAACTCACTACACTTCCTCCTGGCTTGGAAAAAGGGATAGAGGTGATTTTAGATATGGTATTGGAGCTTGATAAAAAACCACTTATCATTAACACTAAAGCAACACTCTATAGAAAGCAAGAGATGAAACATAGTTTTCATCTTGTATTTATGTTTAAAGATTTAAAAAAAAGTGATTTAGTCAAGTATATTACCAAACGCCAGATGGCACTTATTCGAGAAATAAAAGGGATGCAAAATGGATAATTCAAAAGTACTTTATGAAGATGGTGAACATAAATTTGTTATGTTTAGTTTTGATGATGAGACACATGAGGACTCTTTTCTCTCTGTTAATCAGTATCTTATAGTCAAAAATGGCGCAGGATTTCTCATAGATCCAGGAAGTGAGGCTATCTTTGATGAACTTTATGAAGCTGTAAGTGAGCATGTAGAGATTGAAAATATTAAGTACATTTTCTTTTCACACCAAGATCCTGATGTTGCTGGTTCTATCGGTCAGTGGGCTATCAGCACTAAGGCGAAGTTTATTATGAGTGGGCTATGGACACGTTTTATGAGTCACTACGGCTTTAGTGAGATGAGTCGTGTAATAACACTGCAAGATAAGGGTGCTCAAATAAAATTTGGAGACGATCTCGTGAAGTTTATTCCTGCACACTTCTTACACTCACCTGGGAACTTCTCGCTCTATGATACCAAGTCAAAGATTCTGTTTTCTGGTGATATTGGTGCAGCTATAGTCTCTTCGCCCCAGAGTTATAAGATAGTAGAAAATTTTGAGGAGCATAAAGAGCATTTGTTAGGTTTTCATAAACGCTATATGGGATCAAATAGACTCTGTCGTGCATGGGTATCTGAGATGAGAAAGATAAAGATAGATAAAATAGTGCCTCAGCATGGTTTTGTGTTTGAGGGTGAAAATGTAGAGCTCTTTTTATCTTGGTTAGAAGAGTTAGAGTGTGGGAGCGATTTACTTGAAGAACTTTACTAAACAAGCTGAGATGGGGGGGGGAAAAAACCATGCAGACTATAAATGAAGCTGGTGAGAGTAAAATTATCACCATCTTTGCAGTAGTAAGTGTGATAGTCGTACTCTCCATCAATGCAATTAGCCTTTATAGTATCAATACAATTCATCAGACAACCGAAGAGATATATCAACATCCTCTTAAAGTGTCTAATGCAGCACTTATGTTGCAAAAAGGGGTATTGAAAATACATAGAGATATGAAAGATGTAGTTCTCTCAACATCTGATGAGGAACTGCATATATTTGTCGCTAAAGTTGATAAAGAAGAAAAAGAAGTCTATAAAAACCTTGATAGTATCAAAAAAAATATTTTAGGTAAAGAGGGTTTAATACTTGAAGAAAAAACATATATTTTGTTTAAAAACTGGAAGGGTATTCGTGATAATGTTATTAGATTAGTGCATGAAAAAAAGTACAAAGAAGCGATAGCGATAACAAAGAATAGAGGTGCCAATCATGTTAGGAAGTTAGAAGCTTCTTCTCTTAAACTTTATAAGTATGCAAGAAAGAGAGCAGATACTTTTCAAAAACATTCTCATAGAGCTTTTAATAATTTCAATAGGATAAATATACTTTTAAATGTTGTCTCCATCATTCTCTTTATGATTTTTATATTTTATATCCGTGCTAGAATTAAAAACTATCTCGCTCTGATTCGAGAAAATGAGAAGCAACTTCAAGAGTTAAATACACAGTATACCTTAGCTATAGAAGGTACAAATGATGGCCTTTGGGATTGGAATATTGAAAAAGGGGAAGTCTATTTCTCTCCTAGATGGAAGGAGATGCTCGGTTATAGAGATGATGAGCTAGAAAATAGTTTTGAGACATGGGCGAGTAGAGTCCATCCTGATGATTTGGAACAAGCAGAAAAAGAGATAGCACTAGCTCATGCAAATCCAAACTATCAGTACAGAACAGTGCATAGACTACGCCATAAAGATGGTTCTTGGGTATGGATACTTGATCGGGGCACAACACTTTTTAGTGAGGAGGGAAAAGCTGTTCGTATGGTTGGTTTTCATACAGATATCACTGTAGAAAAAAAGCTAGAAGAGAAGTTACTAGAGTCAAATAATACCTTTGAACTCTTTATGCAAAATACCCAAACTGATGTATTTATTGCAGAAAATGGAGTTATTCTTTATGCTAATCCAAATGCAAAAAACTTTTTTAATGAAAATAATATTATTGGTTTATATATAGAAGATGTAGTTTCTGGGGAAGAAGCTCTTAAAATGAGTTATGCAATAGATAAAGCACTTGAAAAAGGTAAATTTGAAGTAGTCTTTCCAACAAAAAATTATAAAGGTGAGCAGAAAATTTTTCATCAGCTCTTTTTTGCTATGGAAAAAGAGAAGAAAAAAGTAGGACTTATCTCTATAGATATTACAAAAGAGAAACTTCAAGAAGAAGCTTTTAAAAAACAAGAAGAGATAATGATCGCACAGTCTCGTCATGCAGCCATGGGTGAGATGATCAGTATGATTGCCCATCAGTGGCGTCAACCTATAAGTGTTATTGCTATGGATGCGAACAATATTCTTGCAGATATAGAGCTAGATATGTTAAAAAATGCAGAACTCTTAGAAACCTCAAAGGATATTATCGCTCAAACACAGGAGCTTTCAAAAACTATAGATGACTTTAGGGAGTTTTTTAAACCAGATAAAATACCAGAAGAGGTGACTTTTACTAAAATAGTAGAAGATGCTATTAAAATAGTAGGAAAGTCTTTAGAAAATAATGGTATTACACTCAGGGTTGTAGTAGATGAGAGACATAAACTCACTACATTTTCAAGAGAGTTGATGCAGGTACTTATTAATATTGTAAAAAATGCGAAAGAGGCATTTTTGGATGAAGACAGTGAGTCTGAGATAATTACAATAAGATCAAGAGGAACTGATAAAAGAGTAATACTTACTATTTGCGATAATGCAGGAGGGATAGATTCTAAGATACTGAGTAAAGTATTTGACCCCTATTTTACAACGAAAAATGAGAAAAATGGTACAGGTTTAGGGCTGTATATGAGCAAGACAATCGTGGAAAAACATCTTCAAGGGAGTATAAAAGTGTTTAATAAAGAGGATGGTTGCTGTTTTGAGATAGATTTACCTCTACTACTTAGTACAGATGAAAAGGTGGAGCAAGCATGAATATAAAAGAGCTGAAAAATCTCTGTAGCGACTTAAATGTTCTCTATGTAGAAGATGATATTGGTATACAAAAAACGATGTCAAAGTACCTAAAAAAATTGTTTCTCTCTGTAACTCTCGCCTCAGATGGAAAAGAGGGCTTATCTTTTGCAAAAGCAGATAAATTTGATCTCATTATTACTGATCTTTCTATGCCTAAGATGAATGGTTCAGATATGATAAAAGCTATTCGAGAATTTAATACAAAAGTTCCTATAGTCATCACTACAGCACATGTTGATTCGGATTATCTCTTAGAAGCTATCAAAGCACATGTAGATGGCTATATAGTAAAACCATTTGATTATGAACTACTTAATGGTGAACTCTATAAGGTTGCAGAAAAGATAGTAAAATTTCGAGAAAACTTTAGTTATAAGCATCATCTTCAAGATTTACTGGAGAAACAGACTCAAGAGTTAGAAGAGAATTATATAAAAACAATCTACTCTATGATAGACCTTATAGAGGAAAGAGACTCCTACACAGCAGGACATTCAAAAAGAGTAGCCTTCTACTGTATGCTTATTGCAAAAGAGATGCATTACTCAGAGGATGAGGTGACACTACTCCATCAGGCAGCTACTTTACATGATATTGGGAAGATTGAGACACCCGATTCTGTTTTACTCAATCCAAATAAATTGAATGATATTGAGTATACATTAATTCAAGAACATGTTAGTGTAAGTTATAAATTTTTAAATGCTATTCCCATGTTTCAAAATCTAGCTGAGATTGTTTATGAACATCATGAGCGATATGATGGCTCTGGATATCCTAATGGCATCAAGGGTGATGAAATTCATCCTCTTGCTAGAATTTTAATACTTTGTGATGCCTTTGATGCTATGACGACAAATAGAATTTACAAGGGGCATAAAAATGTATCTGAAGCCTTAGAAGAGTTGAGGCTTTTGAGTGCTAAACAGTTTGATCCTGAGGTCGTCACTGCTGCTCTCGTTGCATTGAAAGATATTGTGATTGAAGAAAATATCAACCAACTTCCAAAAACGAAACTGGAAGAGGAACGTTTTGCCTACTTCTATAGAGATACACTAAGTGAAATTTATAATCAGAGTTATCTAGATGTAGTACTAGCAAAAAATCTTTACTCACATGATTTTCACCATCTTATACTCTTCCTTATTCACGGGTTTTCTAAGTTTAATGAAGAAAAAGGTTGGTCAAGTGGAGATAGTGTTTTACACGAATTTGCCCAAACATTAGAGACACACTTTGATGAAGCATTAGCCTTTCGAGTGTTTGGGGATGACTTTGTACTTTTAAGTAAAGAAAAATTAGATATAAGTGGGATGAAAAAAGTTTTAGATAAGTTGATGCAAAAATACCAACTTATCTATGATGTAAAATATATTAACTTAGAAGAAGAGAAAATAGCAAAACTCTCAGATATGACATTTTTACGGCACTAAAGTTGTAATTAGTTATAGCATTCCTTCTTCTTTTACTGTTTTATTTTCCCAATTTTTTAAACTTGTTTTAAAAATTTCTAGTAAGACCTTTTCTTTCACAACATTAAGTAATGCTTTACCTTTATCTATATATAGCTGAGCTTCGTGAATAAGTTCTTCTTTGCTTTCACTTGTTACAATTAAATATTTTCCAGTTAAAGCATTTAGAATGTGACTATACATAACAAGTAGTCCACCTGTGGCATTTTGCAATTCCCATAAAAAAGCACCTTTTTTAGCATAGAAAATAGCTTTGTCAAAATCTTGTAATAATATATATTTTCTAGAGAGTCCATTCATAGCATCGATATAAAAATTAACAAATCCATACTCTTTGGACTCTTTTAAAATATTGTCTAAAAGTTCTTTAGCCTCTTCCACTTTCGGAGGTGATAAATACTCATATATTGTAGAGATTCCAAGTCTGTTATAAAGGAGTAGTTCCTTTTCATCTAATGTAACTAATAGGTCATCAGCTTCTTTATAAGACTGGTAAGCCATTTCTATCTCTTTATTAGAAAAACAACAAAGTCCATACTGTATTTTAGCCTCAGCTTCATACTTTGTATCTCTAATTTCATCTATAGAAAGGATCTCTTCTAAAAGCTTTTGAGAATATGACACATCACCATTTTTACGATAAGTTTTAGCTATTTCTATATCTATATGGATTTTATCTACATTCTCTTTGGTAAATTGCTTTGCTTTATGATACATATCAAAGGCACTTTGCATTTGATACTTACTTTGATATATTTTTGCTATATTTACATATAACCTAGAAGGGTTTTGCAATTTATTTAAATTTTCATGATTGCTAATGAGTTCATCAGCAACTTCTAATGCTTCTATAAACTTACCGCTTCTAAATGAAACATGTACAAAAAATTCTTTTATGTCCTGTAATTCTTCTTCTTTTATCGAAAAGTAACTTTTCTTGTAACTAGGGGTTGTACAAGATTTAAGATAAGAGATTGCTTTTGAAATATGCTCATAGCTATCTGCTATCTTGTCCATACTAAAGTAGTTTCTTGATACTCTAGCATGAATGACAGCTAAATTATACATTCCTATTTCAGATGGATAACCATCATACTGATGCATCCACTGCATAAGTGCTGATTCTATATCAATAATACTTTGATATATACTGTTTGCTCTATGTTTTACATATTCTAAAGAAGAACTTGCAAAATTATCTGCCACTTTACAGTATTGACTTAGTGAGCCTATCTCTTTATCATTATATTTGAGTGGATCACCTACTATTTCTAAGTGATATTTTATAGCATGACTGAGTATATATGACTCACCATCAGAGAAATCTATTTCTATATTGTCTTGATTACTTAGTAGAGAGCAAAGAGGATTTAATATATCTTGTAAGACATCATTTTTTTGAGTATGTTCTCTAATCTTTAGTTTAATGTCTTGGTGTGAGATACTAAATTTATTACCCCTTGGATCTCTTTGTGACTTTAACAACCCTCTTAAATCCAGTAAAAATGCTAAAAGTTTAAAAGATGTTCCTTGTTCTCCAAAAAGATAACTAATTTCTAGCGTAGTAAGTTCTTCATATTGTGTTGCTAAAATTATAAGTATCTTTAAGATATGATTAAAATATTTTTCACCATATTTACTCTCTAGATTCCTAAGATAAAAGTCTAATAATTCTTCAGAGGGAGGAAGCTTGTCGATTGTAATATTACCAATAATTAAAAGTTCTTTAATCATGTACATATATAACATTCTATAGTCAGCTTTTTTATAAAGCTGTATTAAGAAATTTTCTAATTCTGTTTTTGTATACTCTTGAGTTTGTATGATATATTTTTTTGCAAATTTTTCTAAAACAGATATATTTTCTTCACTCTTTCTTGTAACTGTATATATATCATCAATGCTTACCTTAGTAAGCTGACCTTTTGTATATTCTTTAGTTTCAACTTTTGTTCTACTTGTGAGTAGAATATAGATTCCATCATCAAGTAATTCACTATTTGGAATAACATCAAAAATTGTGGGAATGTCTCTATCTTCTCTATTAGGCTGGGGAATTTCATCTAAACCATCTATTATATATAAAAACTCTAAGTCGTAGTTATTTGTTAAGTCTATAAAAACAGCTCTTATCTTATTTAAGTATTGAGCAAAACTCTCAGCTGTAATAGTGTCAACTGATAGATCAAAACTGAGAGTAACTTTATCCCCTTTTATCATTCGTAAATTATCTCTAGTATCTTGAACAAAACTATTTAATGTTTGGCGATATGAATCATTTGCATAATATGCTTTGGTGTGTAAATTTTCAAAATGTATTTTATCTATAGAGTCTGAGTCTAGCATCTTGGAAAATGTAGACTTTCCCATTCCTGCTTCAGCTTCTAGAAGAAACACTCCTTTTTTAAATTTCTTTAATGCTCCAGTAATCCATTCTTGCATATGATTAGGTTCTATAACTTCTTTTATTTCAGTAATCTTGTCTATTATGTCTATTATCTTCGTTTTATACCCAAGAGATTCTACATCTATGTCTGTAGAAATTGTTAATACACTTTTTTCTTCTTGTATATAGTAGTTGTTAAGGTTATTAAAAAGTATTTCTTCACTCTGTTTATCCCCACAAATATAGTTTAAACCATAAGCACATTTTCTCTTTGAATAAAAAGTATCAAAAAAGTAAGTCTTTTCATCTATAAAGTAGATATATGGGTTGAGTTCATAAACTTCTTTTCCACTATGTAGTTGAGCTTTTTTTCTATCTGTTTTTAATAAGAGTAACTCTTTTTGACATACATCAAAAAATTCTTTCAGCAATGCTATTTTCATTAACAAATCTTTTATAAAAAGCTTGTCTGTCTCTAGCATTAATGCACCGTGACCAATGACGCTATTTCTCCAGTTTACAATATTATTTTTATTGTATATTTTTAAAATTGTTTTTAAGATTATTAAAATAGTATCATCAGAATCTATATTTTTACTTTTGGCAATTAAATTTGCAATACTGTGCCAATCGCCAAGAGATATTGGCTTCATTATTAATTGCATTAAAATTTTATTTTGATTTATATCTCTTGTTTTCTGATTATAAAATTTTGATGCGAATAGAAGTACTGGAAGCTTTAGTAATAACTCAAAAATATCTTTTATCTCAAGTAAAACACCAAATATTTGTCCATTTTTCAAAAGAGTTTGAAGTCTTAAATACTCATGTTTGATTAAACGCATATCAGAGGTAAAGATATTTTCATTCCATAAGCTTTTATCTTCAGCTGCTTTGATATACCACTTCTGTGTTTCAAAAGTAAGGAGTGATGCTATACTATCGAGATTTAATTTACGAAATAATTTTGATATGCTTTTTATATCTGTATATTTTAGTAACTCTTGTGCTAAGATATCATTATCTTTAAGAATTGTAAGAATATTATTAAATTCTTCTTCAAGTTCTTCAATACTTACTTCGTCATCATTTTCATCAGCAATAATATAATGTTGCGAGAGTTGCTCCAGACTTTTTAAAATATATTTAATGTCATTTATTTTAGATTTCAAATTAATTTCCTCGTATTTTCATCGTTTACATTTTTGAGTGATTAGTGACAGTAGAGGGAATAGTATTTCCACTCGCTTGCATACCTAAAGCTTCTGGATACTCTTTATAGTGTTTGCGAACAACTGCAGCAAGTTTAGCTTTTGTTGGAGCATCTATCTCTCCATCTTCACCTATAGCTTCTGCTAAGGCTTTTACAAGAGCATCTTGTGGTGTTACAACTTTTTGGCTCCATGAGAGAAGAAGGTCTTTATCTACAAAAGAGGGAAGTGACCCCATGATACCTATGTCGTTTTGTGAGTGAACCATAAGCCCAGATGTTGTTCCTCTGTCGAGTGTAAGTACTTGAAAAAGGTAAAGTGTATGGTACTCTAACTGCGTTTGTACATCCGTATGTGTGATAGTAGTTCGCTTTTGAAATGCAGAGTCTATGATTTTAATGTAGGTGTCTATAACCTGCTCACCAAAAAGCTGTGCAAAGGCATAGTCGTTGACCTCTTGATCTGTTTTGTAGTTCTCTAGGTAGAAGTGTGAAACGCCACGAGTTCTCTCTAAAGCGGGGATATTAAAGTAGTTATTTCCCTGTTGTTGTGCTTCCTCAAAAGTAGTTGGTGCAACTTTTTTCATGGCCTCTGTAAACTTCTTCGTATCTTCTTCATAAGAGATAGCAGGATTTAAATCTGCCATCAAACGCCAGTAAGAAGAGCCATCACGAAGTTCTGTAAGAGAGATGTGAATATGTACAGAGGGGACATGAGGATTTTTAGGGTGGATGATAGTTGAGATTGCTGTAGCTGACTTGAGGTTTTTCTCTGGCATCTCATCATAATGGATTTGTGAGACATTGACACTTGCAGTATTAAAAAGCTTCTCGTCTCTAGCCTCAAAACGATTCCCACCACCATGAACTCCATCATCACGAAGCCATGATACCTCTTCAAACTCTCGATTTTCACCGAGATCCTTTGAAAGTCTATTGAGTTGTGTGACAAATCTTTGTTGAAGATGTCCGACAATATAGAGTGCCTTTATCGCGTTTTGTGAGCTTGCTAGTATTATGTCCATATTTCCCTCTTTTTTAATTTATAGTATATCATATATAGTACAAGCATATGTTATACTTAACCATATAAAAGGAATCAAAAATATGAAATATATACTAATCACAATACTTTTTGGAATATTACTCAATGCTCAAAGTTTTTCCAAGCAGAGACTCTTGGGTGAATGGGAACTCTCTTCTGCTAAGCTGAATAAAACAGTTGCCTTTGGAAACTATATAGGCAAACAGAGAAATGAAGTTTTAGAGCTTCTTTTTAATCCTCAAGGACTTTTAAAAGTGGTAAAAACTGGTGAGGTCTATAACTATGAAGTGCTTCATGGGGAATTAGTTATTTATGAGACAAAGGTTTACCGTGGTGCTTATAAGGTAAAGCGAAAGAATCAATATGATGCATTTAAAGTTATCGGTAATGTTGATGGTTGTTTACGTGTAAAGCTTACGAAGAAAAAGATCCCAGGGTATAATCCAAACAGAGACCTCAAAATGTGTAAAATATCAAACTTACCACAACCAACATACCAAGAACGTATAGAGAAGTATAAGTTCTAGTCAATATACTTGCCTGTTAGATTGCTTTTGCTAAAATGTCATTATGAATAATACAGAGTATAATGAAGCTATAGAAAAACTAAACCTTTGGTCGAAACATTATTATGTTTTAGATGATCCTATCACTACTGATGAAGTGTATGATAAACTTTATCATGAAGTTGTTGAGTATGAAGAACTCAACCCCAAAGAGATGCAAGAAAATTCGCCTACACAAAGAGTAGGGGATATGATAAGTGAAGGTTTTACAAAAGAACCTCACCTCTCTCGTATGTGGTCACTAGAAGATATTTTTGATAAAGCAGGTCTTGATAAATGGCTTACTAAGACTTATAAACTCGATAATAAGATTACTTTTTACTGCGAGCCTAAGTATGATGGTGCATCTTTAAATCTGATCTATGAAAATGGTATTTTAGTGAAGGGTATCACTCGTGGAGATGGAACTATTGGTGAACTTATTACTCAAAATGTGAAAACTATTAAGTCTATTCCTCTTGCTATTGAGCATAAAGAAACCATAGAAATTCGTGGAGAAGTTGTTATCTTTAAGCGTGAGTTTGAGAGGATTAATAAGTCGCGTTTACAAGCAGGTGAAGCACTTTTTGCTAACCCTCGAAATGCAGCAGCAGGCAGTCTTAGGCAACTTGATTCTAGCATAACGGCAGCTCGTAATCTTGTCTTTTTACCATATGGCGTTGGTGTTGATAGCTTAGAGTTTAAACTACTTAGCGATAAGATGGAGTATATCTACTCTTTAGGCTTTAGAATGCCACCACAAAGAGCTGTAACCAAAGGCTTCGATGAGATAGAAGAGATGTATGAAATCATGAATCGAGATCGTGACTCTTATGAGATGATGCTTGATGGAATGGTAGTCAAAGTAAATGAAATAAGCTCACAGATAGATATGGGTTATACTGTGAAGGTACCACGTTTTGCAGTTGCTTATAAGTTTCCAGCCGTAGAGAAGATAACTACCGTAAAAGAGATAGTGCTTCAAGTAGGTCGCACAGGTGCTGTAACTCCAGTCGCCATAGTAGAACCTACAGATATAGATGGCGTTGTAGTGGAGCGTGCAACTCTTCATAACTTCGATGAGATAGAACGAAAAGACATACGACTTGGTGACAAGGTTATCATTCTTAGAAGTGGGGATGTTATTCCTAAAATCATTAAGGTTTTAACACATGAACGCGACGGGAGTGAAGTGAAAGTAGAAAAGCCTACAAAGTGCCCCGTATGTGAGAGTGAACTTCTTCAAGAAGAGGTACTACTCAAGTGTCAAAATCTGGAGTGTGATGCTCGTGTAGTAAACTCTATCATGTACTTTGCTTCGAAACCATGTCTCAACATTGATGGGCTTGGAGTGAAGATAGTTGAGCAACTTTTTCGTGAGGGCTTTGTGAAGAGTCTGCTTGATTTGTATGAGCTAACACTAGAAAAACTCCTGACACTTGAGGGCTTCAAAGAGAAAAAGGCTCAAAACCTTCTTAACTCCTTAGAAAATGCAAAAAGAAGTGACTACTGGCGTTTTATAAACTCTCTAGGTATTGAGCATATCGGAGAGGTGGCATCTAAAACTTTAGCAGAGCAGTTTGGCTTTGCTTGGGTAGATGCGACAAAAGAGCAGATAGTAGAGTGTGAGGGTATAGGTGAAGAAATGGCTGAGTCTATCTTGGAGTTTGTACGAGTGAATCGTGAGACTATAGAAAAACTTCAAACGATACTGCAACCACTAGAGCCTATTAAACGCGAAGAAGCAAAAGAGAATCCTTTTAAAGGAAAAACAGTTGTGCTCACTGGAACTATGAGTGAGAGTAGGGGAGCTATAAAAGATATGCTTGAATCTCTTGGAGCAAAGGTCAGTGCTAGTGTAAGTAAAAAAACAGACTTTCTTATCTATGGTGAAGATGCTGGAAGTAAGTATGATAAGGCAGAGAAGTTGGGTGTGAAAACTCTTGAAGAAGAGGAAATGCGAGCTCTTTATAACTAGAAGAGCTCTATAAAAGTTATACTATTGTGTGTGTTATAAAATCTTCTTTAGCACTTAAAAAGCTAAGTCCACATGCTTCATAAGCAAAAAATACTCTTGCGTTATAAGCATCTTCTGTCTCTTCTTGATAAAGTTTTTTGAAGTTAGCAAACTCTTCACCCTCTCCAAAAACTGTTCTCTCTACACTTCCATCAAACTTCTCAAAGGAAGCATTGAGTAGATAAGGTGAGTTAGGATAAAGTTTTTTAAGAATTGCAAGCATACCACGAGATTCAAAGAGTAGTGTATATGCAGGGTTAATGATGATGGCTTGCTGCTCCTGCATGATGTTTGTAAGCATAGTAGCGAGTTCACTCTCATCTGTGGCTATATCTAACCAAGAGTAGTTCTTACACCAGTACTCATAGCTGTTACCTTCGCTATCACTTATTCCATCTTCATCAAATACAACTTCTCCGAGGTATGAAAAAGCAGTTTCAAATCCAGCTTCTCCTGCGAGTTGTTCTAAGAAACGTGAAGTATTCTCTTTCTCTTCGTTATCATCTGGAGCAGAAAATAAAATCTTCCATCCATCATAGCGTTCCTCAAAAAGTTCAAGTCCATCATCAAGAGTAATGAGTCTTTTGAAGTTCTCTCGAAGCATCTCATATATCTCATTAAACGCAGTGTCATTGAGTTGTGCTTGAGATGTTTGAAGGAGTTTATCCGGTGTATCTGCATCAAAACCTAGGAGTTTTATAGGGTTCCCCTCACGACCACCACTAAGGATAAAAGCACTATAGATATGCCAATGCACATCATTTTCCCAACTCTTTTTGATGAGATCAACAAGATTAAAAGGAATTCCTAAATCAAAAAAGAGATTATTCTCTATGACATATTCAGCTGCTTCTACATACATATCATAAAGTTCATTTGCAGCTTTATAATAGGCAAGAGCTTCTTGTTTACTTAGTTCCACACTCACATCAGCCACCAAAGAATCCACCACTACTTCTTGTGGATTTTTTAGAACTGCCGCCGAAAAAGCTTTTTCTTGCAGAAGATTTTTTAGAGGCTTTGCCTGCTGCTGAACGGCTATAGGCACTTCTATTTGAGGCTGTAGAGTTTTTGGAGAAGTTCTTATTATTCATAAGAGCATTTCCTATCATATTTCCCAAGAGACTTCCTGCCGCAACTGCTAAGATAGTACCGGCAAGACCCATCCCTCCATTGCCACCATTCTCTTGAATAGTTTCACTTGTTCCATTTTCTACCTTCTGATACTCCTGCTCAGCAAGTGCTTTCATTTCTGTTTCGTTCATAAAACGCTCAGTGACACGACCATCAGCATCTTTCTCACGGATGATAGCACGACTAGGTCCATCTGTTGGCATCTCTTCTACTACAATATATTTACCATTGCTCTGTTGCTCTATAACTAAAAATTTATTTTTCGCTTGCTCTTGTGGTGCTTCACATCCAGTGAGTACACTCATCATTAATAACCCGGTAGAGCCTAGCAGTATATTATTTGTTGTATGTTTCATTATAATCCTTGTAAGTTGTTTTTTTCTAAGTTTATTGTTTTACCCAGGTCATAGTCATAAAAAGTGACTTTTGTTCTTCCGACATAGAGGATATCTCCATGGTAAGAAAATTTTGGTGTTCTTAGGTGCACATCCTCCTGTTTAAATATACTCTCGCCTAAAGACTTACCAATAGGAGTGATAAGAGAGAGTAGAGCAAGTAGGGAAAAAAGTGAGATAAATGATACACTAATAAGACTCTTTGTATACATAACCAGGTAGCCAAAAAAAAGTGTAAAGAGTGCAAATAAAAATATATTTTGCTTATCTGCAAACAAAACATTGTAGTAGAGATTTATCTCAAGAGGATTTGTATAGTTCACAAAAATCCCTAAAAAGAGAAAAAAGTCTAAGATAAAGGTTACTAGCATACCTACTAGTAGTGCTTGTACTATTTTACTCATCGTAACCTCACCCTTTTTTTGCTGTTTATTTTGTAAAGTGCTGAGGAGTTTCCCTCATGCAATGGTACTCTTGTTTCAATAATTATATCAGCTTTTTCCTCACAAAACTCTCTATCAAAGTTTTTTCCACTTTCATTGGCAGAAGTTGAGTAGTTCCATAAAGATTTTCTTAGAAGTGTAGAGTAGGAACTATCTTTTGCTACTCTAAATGCAACGTTTTTTACTATAAAGGTAGTCTTCTTTGCTCTTCGTACTCTTCGTTTTTGTCTGTTTGGTACTCGAAAGTTTTTGGTAAGCGTATGAAAGTTTTTATATACTTTTATAAAGGGCTTTGTAGAGGCTCTCGCTTTTATTGTTTGAAGTTTACTCGCATCCTGCGAGAGTAAACCGACAGTAGTGTCGGTTTGGGTAAGTAAGACGAAAGAGTCTATACTAGGAAGTCTTGAAGTGCTGTTGCATTTGACCATGAGTTATCATCCATCTCATCAAGGGCTAAGATAAGTGCACGAGTCGCACTGAGTGTAGTAAAGTAAGGTATGCTAAGTCTAAGGACTTCTTGACGGATAACTGTAGCATCTCTCTTGCTTGTGTTATTGTCAGAAGTGTTAATAGCCATTGCTATCTCATCGTTTTTCATGCTATCTTCAATATTTGGACGACCTTCAGAGATTTTAAGAACACGTTCACATGCGATGCCAGCTTTCTCAAGTACTTCTTGAGTCCCTTTAGTTGCTACAAGCTTGAAACCATGTCGTACAAGTCCTGCACCGATTTCAGCAGCATGAACCTTATCTGTATCTACAAAAGATAAGAAACATGTTCCACCTGTAGGGATTTTATTTCCAGCACTCAACTGTGCCTTCGCAAAAGAGACACCGAAGTTTGAGCTTATTCCCATAACTTCACCAGTTGACTTCATTTCAGGGCTAAGAACCAAGTCAGCACCAACAAGTTTGTGGAAAGGAAAAACTGCTTCTTTAACTGAGACATGACCCTTAAGTTTAGGACGACGAAGACCATTTGAGACTTCAACGATGTCATACTTATCATAGTAAGCAAGTGCATCTACAAGAGCCTCACCCATCATAACACGAGTAGCTACTTTTGCTAACGGCATACCAGTTGCCTTAGATACAAAAGGAACGGTACGAGATGCACGAGGGTTTACCTCGATAAGATAGATCTCATCTTGGTAGATAGCATACTGCACATTCATAAGACCAACAACTTGTAGTCCAAGTGCTATAGTTTTAGTCTGTTGCTCAACTTTTTCTATCATCTCTTTAGAAAGATTCATTGGAGGGAGTGAACAAGCACTATCTCCGGAGTGGATACCTGCCTCTTCGATGTGTTGCATAACAGAACCGATGTAGACTTCTTTACCATCAGAGATACAGTCAACATCAAGCTCGATAGCCTGATCTAAAAACTTGTCAATAAGAACTGGAGCTTCATTTGAAACACTGATAGCAAGTTCCATATACTGGTTTAACTCTTCTTCAGAGTAAACTATCTTCATACCACGACCACCAAGAACAAATGATGGACGAACGAGAACTGGATAACCTAGCTTATTTGCTATTGGTGCTGCTTCTTCTTTTGCACGAGCAAGACCATTTTCTGGTTGTTTAAGACCATGACGATTGACGAAGTCTGAGAACTGCTCTCTATCTTCAGCAAGGTCAATAACTGCTGATGGTGTTCCAGAGATTTTAGCCCCTATCTTCGTAAGTCCATCTGCAAGTTTAAGTGGTGTTTGCCCACCAAAGTGTACGATGATACCATCAGGCTGTTCATTTTCAATCACTTCACGAACATGCTCAAAGTCGATAGGCTCGAAGTAAAGTACATCAGATGTATCATAGTCAGTAGAAACTGTTTCAGGATTACAGTTGTACATGATTGTTTCTATATCCATCTCTTTAAGAGCAAAAGCAGCGTGAACACAACAGTAGTCAAACTCTATACCTTGACCGATACGGTTAGGTCCACCACCGAGGATAAGGACCTTTTTCTTATCACTTACACGGTTTTTTACATCTGGAAGTTTTGTGATATTTGTTGTTGAGTAGAGGTAAGGAGTAAGTGCTTCAAACTCAGCTGCACAAGTATCTACTTCGTTAAACTCTAAGCTTACACCAAGTTTTTTACGAGCATCATAGACTTCCATTTCGCTTACTTCATGTCCAGAGTTGAGAGTGATAAGTTGGCTGATGCGTTTGTCAGAAAAACCATCTACTTTCACATCACGCATGATATCTGCATCAAAAAGAATCTTGTCATTTATAGTCGCTTCTTTATCTATCATCTCTTTGAGTTGGTAGAGAAACCACGGATCAATAGCACAAGTGTCAAACATCTCTTCTATACTCATACCACGGCGGAAACCTTCAGCTACATAAAGAGCTCTGTCTGCATTTGGACGGCGGATCTCATGCTGGATGAAGTCCATATCTGCATCTATCGGATCAAAACCACAAAGACCAGTTTCAAGTGAGCAGAGTGCTTTTTGTATAGACTCTTTAAAAGTACGACCTATCGCCATAACTTCACCAACAGACTTCATAGAAGTACTTAAAGTGTTGACAGCTTCCGGAAACTTTTCAAATGTAAAACGAGGGATTTTGGTAACAACATAGTCGATGACCGGCTCAAAAGAGGCAGGTGTTCCCGTGATGTCATTTGTAATTTCATCAAGAGTAAAACCAACAGCAAGAAGTGTAGCAACTTTTGCGATAGGGTAACCAGTTGCTTTTGACGCAAGTGCAGATGAACGAGAAACACGTGGATTCATCTCAATAACAATCATACGACCAGTTTTAGGGCAGATGGAAAACTGAACATTAGAGCCACCTGTATCAACACCTATCTCACGAAGGATGTCAAAAGAGGCATTTCTCATTCTTTGGTACTCTTTATCTGTAAGAGTAAGAGCAGGGGCTACAGTGATACTATCACCAGTATGCACACCCATAGGGTCGAAGTTTTCTATAGCACAAACGATGATACAGTTGTCCGCTTTATCACGGATAACTTCCATTTCATACTCTTTCCAACCAAGAAGAGACTCCATAATCTCAATCTCATTCACAGGTGAAGCAGCAAGACCTTCTTCTGCAAGAGCCTTAAACTCTTCCATGTTGTAAGCTACACCAGAACCACCACCGGCAAGTGTAAATGAAGCACGAGAGATGACAGGAAAGCCTATCTCTTTAATAACTTCCATAGCCTCTTCAAGAGAGTGTGCATTTGCACTTTTTGGTAAATCCATACCTATTTTAATCATCGCTTCGTTAAACGCAGAACGATCTTCACCTTTGTGGATAGCCTCTGGAGTTGCACCTAAAAACTCTACCCCTTTTAACATTCCTTTTTCATACATGCTCGTTGCAACATTAAGAGCCGTTTGTCCACCCATAGTTGGCAGAACTGCATCAACATTTTCATCTTTGATGATTTTAGCAATAACTTCTTCTTTTATTGGCTCAATATATGTTCTATCTGCGAACTCAGGATCAGTCATAATTGTTGCTGGATTTGAGTTGATAAGAACTACACGGTAACCTAACTCTTTGAGTGTTTTAACAGCTTGTGTTCCTGAGTAGTCAAATTCACAGGCTTGACCGATAATAATCGGACCAGAACCAATAAGTAAAATAGTATGTATGTCGGTGCGTTTTGGCATTGTAACCCTTTGAATAATCTTTAATAAATTTAGTGATTATAGCCAAAGGGCACTTAAAATTTGATGAGTTTTATGAGAGTTTTTTAATACTCAAAAGTATATATAAGTGAAAGTAATCCTGAGTAGATGAGCGTCTCTTTTAGAAGAGGACTTGCATGAGCTGAAGCAGGTATACTATCTATGCGTGCATTAAGGAGTGTTGAGAAGTTTTTAGTGAGTGGATACTTGAGATAAGATTGTGCTCCCACTTGAAAACCACCTTTTGGCTTAAAGAAATGAAAACTAATAGGATCATTACGACTTCTATCAGCCTCTTCTTGTGTTACTCCGTAGTAGTAGTTTACAAAAGCATCAGACTGATAACTCACAATAACACTAGGGTAAAGACTGAAATTTCCAAAATGAAACTCATCTCCAAACTCTGCTTTAGCAAGCCAAGAGTCATGTCTTGCTAGTAGATCTGTAAGTAGCATAACTTCTAAATAGGTATCATGATAAAGAGCACTAAATGCTAAGCCACCTTCTATGGTCGCTTCTCTTGAATCCAAACCGACATAGTCAGTAACACCCTTTGTCTCATACCCGAATGGTCTAGGCTGTGCTGTGAGTGAAAATGCCCAAGAAAAGTCTTTTCCCTTATTACCAAGAAAATAGATACCCGCCCGAGTCCATCTCACATAAAAGAGTCCATTATCAAAAAAGATAACAGGAGAAGGAACTATAATAGGATCAATAGACTTATATGGTTGCGTCTGCATATAAAGACCAAGCCCTATTGTGAGTTTTTCAGCATGAAGTGTAAAAAGTAAAGATAGTAGAAAGATTAATTGTTTCATCTTACTCTCTTAATCATATGAAAATAGTTTGGTTCACTGTTCTTATAGTAGGGTTCAATAATGGCATTTTGATAGCCTTGCGAAGAGGTTACCGAGAGCACTCTACCTACTTTTAAGCCCTTTATAAAGATATTGTCCATTCCTGAACTAATAACTTCATCCCCTTTTTTAATAGTGTAAAATGCAGGAATAAAATTAACGATTAGGTTCTTATCATTATTTCCATGTGCAATGCCTGGAGCATTTTGTTTTCCGACATATACTGCATAGGCACTTTTGATATCTTGATTGAGTAGTGCTAAAGGTTTTCCATTTTTATTTATGACTATCCCCGCTACTAACTCTTTATAGGTTAAGCCATAAATTTTTGAATTATTGTACTCCGGGATATCTATCCAGAGTCGATTAAAATCTCCAAATTTTTCATAAGAGATAGTACGAACAAGAATAACATTACTATTAACAGTGAAGTTAGAGTCTTGAGCTTTATAAAGATCACTTATCTCGTTTGCTAACTCTTGCATCACTAAATGGTTATTTTCATAGTTCTGTAGTTTTTCTTTGAGATCTGTGATTTCATTTGCTTGAAAAAAATAGCGATCAATAGCATCATCTATATATTGAGTCGTATTATGATAGTTAACTTTGAGAAAATTGAGTGAGGATATTATAGGGGACTGAATAATAGTACTGTAGTAAAAAGCACCCACAAGGAGTGCAATAATTACAAAAAGATAGGAGAATAACTCTTTATTCATTCTCAAATAGTTCTTGCAGTAAGTCTATCTCTTCAAGTGCTCTACCAGTTCCACGTGCAACTGCAAGAAGAGGCTCATCTGCAACAAAAACAGGGATACGCACAATGTCAGAGAGGTATTTATCAAGTTGGCGAATAAGTGCTCCACCACCAGTCAAGATAATACCGTGGTTGACTATATCTCCAGCTAAATCAGGTGGCATCTGCTCAAGAACATTACGGAGTGCTTCCGCAACCTCTTTAAGTGGTTCTTTCATCGCATCACGTGCATCTTCACTTGTAAGTTCAACTGAGCTTAAAAGACCTTCTACTTGATCACGACCATTTACAGTCATGACAAGTTCTTCATCAAGAGTGACAGCTGTACCAATATTTATCTTAATATCTTCAGCAACTCTCTCACCGATAAGAAGGTTATACTTTTTTCTTACATAGTTAATGATACCTTGGTCAATCTTATCACCAGCAGTACGAATAGATTTAGAAAGAACAAGTCCACCAAGAGAAACAACACCGATCTCAGTAGTACCACCACCAATATCAACAACTAGGTTTCCTTGAGGCTCACGGATGTCAACACCAGCACCAATAGCAGCTGCCATAGGCTCTTCTATGAGGAATACTTCACGAGCACCAGCCGAGAGGGCTGACTCACGAACAGCCTTTCGCTCAACCTGAGTAAGTCCATAAGGTACACAGATGATGATACGAGGAGAAATTAATGAGCTACGACCATGTGCTTTTTCTATAAACTTACGAATCATCTTTTCAGTCATATCAAAGTCAGCGATAACACCATCACGCATAGGGCGAATAGCCTTAATATTTCCCGGAGTTTTCCCGACCATATCTTTTGCTTCATGTCCAACAGCAAGAACACGAGTCTGTCCATATTTCTCAGTTTTCACAGCAACGACAGAAGGTTCATTAATGATAATACCACGTCCCTTTGCAATAACAATAGTATTTGCCGTTCCTAAATCTATAGAGAGGTCGTTTGAAAAGAGTCCTACTATTTTGTTAAATATCATTTATATTCCCTTATGCTGTTTTTTGTGTAGATTTTTTGATGTAAACAGGTTCAGCTCCATCATCTATCACTTCTTTAGTGATAAGTACTTCATAACCAGGATATTCTGGGAGTTCGTACATTATGTCTATCATATTCTCTTCGAGAATTGCACGAAGTCCACGAGCACCAGTCTTACGTTTTAGAGATTTTTTAGCGATAGCTAAAAGTGCTTCTTCTTCAAAGTTGAGTTCAACTTCATCAATAGAGAAAAGTTTTTGATACTGCTTAATAAGTGAGTTTTTCGGCTCAGTAAGGATGCGAACCATATCAGCTTCGGTAATCTCACTTAAAGAAGCGATGATAGGAAGACGACCAACTAGCTCAGGGATAAGACCAAAGTGCACTAAATCATCAGGTTCAACCATGTCAAATGTTGGTTTTTTCTCATCTTTTGTCTTTTTCTCGTGACCAAAACCGAGTACATTATCACCTTGCTTGCGTTTAAGAATCTCTTCTAGACCATCAAAAGCACCACCACAGATAAACAAAATATTTGTTGTGTCAATAGAAGTAAACTCTTGATTTGGATGCTTACGTCCACCTTTTGGTGGAATGTTTACAGAGGAGCCTTCGATGATTTTAAGAAGTGCTTGTTGTACACCCTCACCTGAGACATCACGAGTGATAGAGCGGTTTTCACTCATACGAGCAACCTTATCTACTTCATCAAGAAAAATGATACCTTTTTGTGCACGCTCAACATCACCATCTGCTGCTTGGATGAGTTTGGTGAGAATATTTTCAACATCCTCACCAACATATCCCGCTTCAGTAAGACTTGTAGCATCCGCGATAGCGATAGGCACATTTAAAACACGAGCGATAGTCTGTGCCATAAGTGTTTTTCCTGAACCTGTTGGTCCTATAAGTAAAACATTTGATTTAGCTATCTCAGTTTCTTGATCCTCAAGCTCATGTGTCTTAAAAATACGCTTGTAGTGGTTATATACAGCTACACTAAGTAGTTTTCTAGCACGCTCTTGACCAATGATATAGTCACCAAGAAATTTATCTAACTCTTTTGGAGTCATAAGATTGTTTACGGCTTCTAAAAGCTCTTCATTTTTCTCTGTTTGTGCAACTTTTTCATCACCAAACATGATTTTGTATGCAGAAGATACACAGTTTTTACAGATGTAAACGCCATTACCTGCTATAAGTGGATTTATCTCACTTTCTGTTGCATCACAAAAACTACAATGTTTATTTGTCATCTAAATTTTTCCTTTCAAACGGAATTCCGCGTTTAGTTTTTAAAACAAAATCACAGAGGTCATTGACATAGTGATTTTTTGTCTCTTCGAGAAGTCTACTTGCTGTCTCTTTGAGTGGCTGACCAGACTCAAAGAGATCTCTATAAGCAGACTTAAGTGCATTTATATCTTCACGTTCTATATGTCTACGAAGTCCAGTGAGATTCAGTCCTCTAAGGTTGGCACGATTTCCTTCTGCCATACAAAAGGGAGGAACATCTTGTGCAAGTGCACTAGCTCCACCAATCATAGCATAGTCACCGATATGAATAAACTGGTGAATAGGTGTCATCCCACCGATAACAACATAATCACCAAGTTCTACATGACCGGCTAGTGTTGCTGCGTTTGCTAAGATACAGTGATTACCTATAATAACATCGTGACCTAGATGCACATAACCCATAAAAAGATTATGGTTTCCAAGTATAGTCTTACTACCACCACCCTTTGTTCCAGGGTTAAAAAGTGTAAATTCTCGAATAGTGTTATTGTCACCGATGATGAGTTCAACATCTTCACCATTGAATTTTAAATCTTGGGGAATACTTCCAATAACAGCATGAGAAAAGATATGATTCTCTTTGCCAATAGTAGTTTTCCCATAGATGCAAGAATTTGCATCTATGATAGTGTCATCCCCAATAGTAGCTTGACTAGAGATAAAACAAAAAGGTCCTATTGTAACATTTTGCCCAATTACAGCACCATCTTCGATAACTGCAAGTTTAGATATATTTGACATATTAAGGCTTATTTATCTACGATCATTGCTTTGAGTTCAGCTTGTGAAACTAGTGCACCATCAACATAAGCTTTTCCATCAAGCATCCAGATAGCACCCTTATTTTTGATAACTGAGATATGGTACTCAAGCTTATCACCAGGGCGAACAGGAGCACGAAATTTTGCTTTGTCAATACTCATAAAGTAAACAACCTTTTGAGCAGCTTCTTCTTTTGTCATCTCCATACTTTCAAATGCTAAGATACCACCAGCTTGTGCCATACCTTCAAGTATCATAACACCAGGGTAAATAGGATGATCAGGGAAGTGTCCTTGAAATACAGGTTCAGAGATAGAAACATTTTTGTAAGCAACTGCTGACTCGTTTTTTGTAAGTTCAGTTACACGGTCAACGAGTAAAAAAGGGTAGCGGTGTGGTAAGATTTTTTGTATTTCCATAACATCCATAATCATTAGAAAAGCCTTTAATAAATAATATTTTAGGCATTTTATCTAAAAAAAGATTATAAAATGATTAGTTTTTCTTTGGTGTCTTCATAAGTTTTGGAATCAAGGCTAATTGTGAGTTTGCCTTCAGGTATCTCTTGCATCACAATTATAGGACTTAAGTCGTAATTTGTGCTATTTATCTTGGCTCTAAAAGCTAACTCTTTTTCTTGAGAAAGAGGGGAGTATATAAGTTCTTTTACTGTTTTATATTCAGTGTCATTTTGCTCATTAAAAAACTCTAGAGTGATAAACTTTATCTCTTCACGGTTAAAGTAGTGGATATTCTGAGCACTATATTCTACTCTTCCTTGTGCACGTTTGCGCGGAAGTGTAGAGTAAGAAAGAGCATAGGCATCAAGAACATTTGTTTTACCTTTGATAACCTTGAAGTTAAACTCACGGTAGTTGAGAAACTTCTGCTTGATTATTTTGTACTCTTTGCCTTCATCTTCAAGCTCATTTCTCCATGTATACATGGCAATGCGCTCTTCTATAGAAGCGGGAAGAATAGAGCCAGAGAGAGGAGAGAACATCTCATCCATCAGTTTTTCTTGCTGCTCACGTTGCATAGTCAGACCAAAGATACAGCCACAGTAGTCTTGGCGGTAGAGCTGCTCCTCTTTTGTAACGCGAGATTGGTCTTGAGAACCTCCACCACTTCTGTAGTCAACGGCTATAAACTCTACACCATTTTTCTCATAAAAAGCATCGCCTACACGTTTGAGTTGCTCTTGAGACTTTAGGGGACTAACAAGCAGGGTAGTGGTGATTTTTTTCTCACCAAGTTCAAGAGCTTTCTGGGCACTTACAGAAAAACGCTTATCAAAACAGACTTCACAACGGGCACCTTTTTCGGGCTCTTTTTCGAGTCCACGGACAGCTTGAAGCCAGTTTTCATAATCGTACTCACCTTCAATGAGGTCAATACCGAGTTTTTTACATGATCTTGCTACATCGAGTAAACGCAGTTGGTATTCGGAGTAAGGGTGGATGTTAGGGTCATAGAAGAAACCCGTAAGTTTCTCCTCTGGATAATCTGCTTGTAATTTTTCTAAAAAGAAGTGGCTATCAACCGAACAGCAGATATGAACTAACATTTAGTCTCTTGTCTCTACAACTTTAATAGAGTTGATAGCATCTTGACCTTGAATCTGAGAAAGAACTTTGAAGCTCTCTTCATCATCTTCTTCAATCGCACCAAAAACAGTGTGAACACCATCTAGATGAGGAGTGTCAACAAAAGTGATGAAGAACTGACTTCCACCAGTATCTGGTCCTGCATGAGCCATTGAGAGTGTACCTGGACGGTGAACAGAAGTGTTAGAGTTTGTCTCACACTTGATAGCCCAACCTGGACCACCCATACCTGTACCATCAGGACAACCACCTTGAGCCATAAAACCTGGGATCACACGGTGAAAGTTAAGGTTATCATAAAAACCACTGTTTCCTAAGTGTGCAAAGTTTGCAACTGTGTTAGGAGCTTCATCTGGAAAAAGTTTTACCCAGATGATACCTTTTGCTGTATCTATCTTCGCATATTGCTGTTTTAGAGACTCTTCTGGAGAGATTTCGTAATCTTTAAGTTGTTTTCTTCCAAACATATTTAGTACCTTGTTTTAATTTTTCGTAATTATAGTAAAACTTTTTAAATCTATCTATATTTTTTACAATTACTTTGCTGCATCGTTAATAGTTTCAAAAAGTTTTGTCATTAATGTGCCAGTATCTACATTGAAACTAGAACCTAGTACAACTATATCGGTAACAAGTTCATCAAAGTTTGTTTCTGCATTTGTGATATTTTTTGCTACATCTAAATCAAGACGAACTTTGGCAGTCGATCCATTTGAACAAAGTGGAACTGTAGCATTATCTTCAGACAGAGCCAAACTATACTCACTTGTGCCACACTCATAAATAAATGCAGGATGTCCAAAGTCTTTAATATCGATAACTGTTGTTGGATTAAAAAGTGCCTGTAAATTAAGATATAAATATGGTTTTAAAGTTCCTAAATCATAATTATATGTAGTCTTTGTACCATCTCTAGCTGTTAAATTTTTAAGAATAGCTTGAATCTCTTTTCTAGAGGCATAATAATTTATAGAATCACTCTTAGGTAATTTACTAATATCCACTTCATTAGAAAGTTCAAGAGCTTCTATTAAAAGTGCTTTTGCATTTTTTAGGCGTCTAACTGATTCATCATAGTTTGTCGCATTAGTATCAGGAAATACAAAAACTTTTTGAGCATTTAAGACACTCACTGGATCATAAAGAACTGTAGAATAGTTATTTGCTTCTGTTCCATAGTCTGTAGCAACACCATAGCTGTAAGATGAGATCAACTCTAAAGTAGCAGCAGATGTTAAAAGACCAACACGTAAGTATTTGGCAGTGTAACCATCAAAATCATTAGTTGCCCAGTATCTAAATGTATAGTCATCTTCTGGAAAACTTTTAGCAAGTGCATCACTGAGGTTTTTAAACTTTTGAGCAGCCTTGTGTGCTGGTTCTGGAAGGTCGTACGAGAAACCTTTTCCTATAAGAGCACCAAGATCAAAGTTACTTAAAGCAGTTGTGATGTTAGCATCTATGAGTGTGTTGACATCACTAGAGTTAGAGTAGTCCGTGAGACTTGATACTAAGGATGGGTAATCTTTGAGTGAAATAGTAAAGTACTTTGAAATAACAGGATCCTTAGCAAGATCAAAAAGCTCTATCATTGCTAATGAAGTGTTAATATCTGGACTTGTATCTCCACTGTCTGGATTTTTAAGTATATTTTTCAAATTAGTGACTAAGTTAGCTTCTGTAGCTTCTGTAGCATTTTCAAAGTCGAAGTTATTAAACGTGTCAAAAGCATCTTGCACTGTAGAAGAGGCTGGTAGTTGTGTTAGTTTAGGTTTTGTTACTGGTGCTACTGTTTGAGCTGTGTCTCCACCTCCACAAGCACTCATACTTACAAGTAGTAGTGTGGTACTGAAACTCAGTAAAGTATTCTTCATATATGTTCTCAAATTCATATCCTTTCTTAAAATATTTTATATTATAGCTAAGTGATACTATTGTGATAATTAACTTGATGTATTTGTTTACATTATGATTGAAAGTGTGAAATAATAGACTTAAATAATATTTAAATATAAATGAAAT